>NZ_JBHUSF010000523.1:0-3585 GCF_042673295.1 Rhodococcus sp. NPDC057014 | reverse complement strand
GCTGGAGATGGTCAGGCGAGGTCGAACCGGTCCAGGTTCATCACCTTGTCCCACGCGGAGACGAAGTCCCGCACGAACTTCTGCTGTGCGTCGTCGGAGGCGTACACCTCTGCGAGAGCGCGCAGTTCGGAGTTCGACCCGAACACGAGGTCGACGCGGGTCCCGGTCCACTTCACCTCACCGGTGACGCGGTCGCGCCCCTCGTAGATCTTCGAGTCCGTGGACCTCGGAGCCCACGTCGTCCCCAGGTCGATCAGGTTCGCGAAGAAGTCGTTGGTCAACGTCCCCGGCCTCGCAGTGAAGACGCCAACCTCCGACTTGTTGTAGTTCGTACCCAGCACCCGCAGGCCACCGACGAGCACGGTCAACTCGGGCGCGGTCAGGCTCAGCAGGTTCGCCTTGTCGACCAACAGGAACTCCGCCGGCAGACGGTTGCCGTCGACGAGGTAGTTGCGGAAACCATCCGCTGCCGGTTCGAGCGCGGCGAACGACTCCACGTCGGTCTGCTCCTGCGTCGCGTCCGTGCGACCGGGCGTGAACGGCACCTCCACGTCGTAGCCGGCGTTCTTCGCGGCCTGCTCGACAGCAGCAGCACCACCGAGCACGACGAGGTCGGCGAACGAGACCTGCTTGTTCCCGGTCTGGGCAGAGTTGAAGGACTCCTGGATTCCTTCGAGGGTCCGCACCACCTGGGCCAGCTCGTCTGGGTTGTTGACCTCCCAGCTCGCCTGCGGCTCGAGGCGGATCCGGCCGCCGTTGGCACCGCCGCGCTTGTCGCTGTTACGGAACGACGAGGCCGACGCCCACGCGGTCGAAATCAGCTCTGCGACAGTCAGTCCGGACTCGAGAATCCGGCCCTTCAGGGTCGCGATGTCGCCGGCGTCGATCAGCTCATGGGTGAGCGCGGGGATGGGGTCCTGCCACAGCATCGCCTCCTCCGGCACCAGCGGGCCGAGGTAGCGCACGATCGGCCCCATGTCGCGGTGGGTCAGCTTGTACCAGGCCTTGGCGAAGTCGTCGGCGAGCTGATCCGGGTTCGCGAGCCAGTTGCGGGTGATCTTCTCGTAGGCCGGGTCGATCCGCAACGCCAGATCCGTCGTCAGCATCACCGGCACGTGCGTCTTGGATGCGTCGTGCGCGTCGGGCACGGTGCCGGTGCCGGCGCCGTCCTTCGGGATCCACTGGTATGCACCGGCGGGGCTCTTGGACAGCTCCCACTCGTAGCCGTAGAGGGTTTCGAGGAAGCTGTTGTCCCACTGCGCCGGGGTCGGCGTCCAGGCACCCTCGAGACCGCTGGTGATGGTGTCGCCGCCCTTGCCCGTGCCGAAGGAGCTCTTCCAGCCCAGGCCCTGCTCCTCGAGCGGTGCGGCCTCGGGCTCGGGTCCGACCAGATCGGCCGGTCCGGCGCCGTGGGTCTTGCCGAAGGTGTGGCCGCCGACGATCAGTGCGGCGGTCTCGACGTCGTCCATCGCCATCCGGGCGAACGTCTCGCGGATGTCGTGGGATGCTGCGACGGGGTCCGGGTTGCCGTTGGGGCCTTCGGGGTTGACGTAGATCAGACCCATCTGGACCGCACCGAGCGGCTTTTCCAGGTTCCGGTCGCCGGAGTAGCGCTCGTCGCCGAGCCAGGTGAGTTCCGGACCCCAGTAGACGTCCTCTTCCGGCTCCCACCGGTCGACCCGGCCGGCGCCGAAGCCGAAGGTCGCAAAGCCCATCGACTCGAGCGCGACGTTGCCGGCGAAGACGATCAGGTCGGCCCAGGAGATGGTCTTGCCGTACTTCTTCTTCACCGGCCACAGCAGGTGTCGGGCCTTGTCGAGGTTGGCGTTGTCGGGCCAGCTGTTCAGCGGTGCGAAGCGCTGCATTCCGGCGCCGGCGCCGCCGCGGCCGTCGGTGACGCGGTAGGTGCCCGCGGCGTGCCACGCCATCCGGATGAACAGGGGACCGTAGTGGCCGTAGTCGGCGGGCCACCAGTCCTGCGAGGTCGTCATGACCTCCTCGATGTCCCGCGCCAACGCCTCGAAGTCGAGGTTCTCGAGTTCCCGGGTGTAGTCGAAGTCCTCGTCCATCGGGTTCCGGACGGCGGGATTCTTCTGCAGGATCTTGAGGTTGAGCTGGTTCGGCCACCAGTCACGGTTGCCGCCGCCCTGGGTGGGGTGCTTGAGCTGACCGTGCGCAACGGGGCAACCACCGCCCTGGGCAGGCTCGGTCTGGGCCTCGGCGATCGGCGGGTGTTCTTCGGCGATGGTTCGCGTGGTGTCAGACACGACTTTCCTTCCAAAAGGGGTAATTCGGGCTGTTGCTTCGTTGTACGGGCTAGGTGCGTGGCTGCGAGGCGGAGCAGTTCGGGCACAGCCCCCAGAAGATGACCTCGGCCTCGTCCACGAGGAAGCCGTTGTCGTGGGCGAGATTCAGGCAGGGAGCGTTGCCGGTCGTGCAGTCGACATCCGCGATCGCACTGCACGACCGGCAGACCACGTGGTGGTGGTTGTCGCCGACTCGTGACTCGTAGCGAGCCACCAAGCCTGCCGGCTGGATCCGACGCACCAAACTGTGGGCTGTCACTGTGTGCAGGGTCCCGTACACCGTTTGCTGGGACACAGTCGGAAGTACGGCGCGCACGGCGTCGATGACCATCTCGGTATCGGCATGCGGATGTGCATGCACCGCTTGCAGCACCGCGATCCGCGGGCGCGTCACACGCAAGTCAGCCAGCCGCAGCCGGTCCGCGTAATCCATCGTCGAGGGCACCCGCACACTATGAACCGCTTTTCTGGAATTAGTCAAGATACGAGCCTCGTTGGTCAGTGCCGTTGGTGGCGCGTCACTTTCACTCCTCATCGGACCCCTCTTTCGTTTCCGTCGGAAATGACTTAACCGAGAAGCGCCCGTCATGCACGCTTCCAATTGGAGGCCTCGCGACGCTGCGACCTGCTGTCGTCCCCGCGCACAGGTCACTCGACCACCCCCCGGGGGAACCTCGCTTCATTGACGGACAGCCGATGATGCAGTCCGGTCAATGCGCTCCCCCGCCCGACCCCAAACTTGTGCACATCGCGAAAACGGCGACAAAGTGTGGCTCACATCACATCTACCCCCTGGCCTGCGCAGGCTGCCGCAGGAACACACCTACCCCGAGCAAGCGGCCTGTCGAAGACCCTGAGCAATGACCTGTTCCCAGATTTCTGGACCGCTCGAACACCCAGAACGCTGCCCCGACAGTCGGGCTGCCCCACAGGAAATGAGTTCCTGCGCCGGCACCGCGGCACGGCGAGCACACCCGACGCCGGCTAGCGCTAATGCGGATCGTTGCCGCGTATGAGTATGCCCACCAGGAAGGCGCACGGGTGGTGGAGCCGCCTACCGCGGCGCCATACGCAGAGCGCCGTCCATACGAATGGTCTCACCGTTGAGGTAGTCGTGTTCGACGATCATCTGGACCAGTTGTGCGTATTCGGCGGGCTGCCCGAGGCGGGACGGGAACGGGACACCGGCTTCGAGGCCCTTGCGGTATTCGTCGGTGACGCCGGCGAGCATCGGGGTGTCGATGATGCCGGGGGCGATCGTGTTGACGCGGATGCCGAA
>NZ_JBHUSF010000522.1:0-3616 GCF_042673295.1 Rhodococcus sp. NPDC057014 | reverse complement strand
CCCCGACGGGGTCACGGCCGCCGCCCACAAGGTCCTCGCCGAACCCCGCTCGGAAGTGGCGTGCCGTTTGGTACGCAGATCGGGTGGGTAGCCGCAGGCACATGGTCACCCACACGAACCCGTCCGCCGCCCCCACGACCGCACCACGAGCCGAGGGGCCGATCCTGACCGGGTGGGAAGCGGTGCGGGTGGCGACCGCGCTGGGCTATCCGTCCGTCGCCGCCGGGGTGATCGCGCGTCGCCGCCCGATAATGGCGGTGTTGGAGACCGTGCGCGCCGACGACACCACCCTGGAGACGGTGCGGGAATTGCGCCACAGGTTCGGCTCCGGCCCGGTGCAACTTCGGTTGCCCGGCCGCCGGCTGGCGGTGGTGCTCGAACCCGAGGACGTCGCCCGCGTGCTCGCCGAGTCCCCGGATCCATTCACCCCTGCCAACCGGGAGAAGAAGAGCGCTTTGAGCCCATTCCAGCCGCGGGGCGTGCTGATCTCCGGCGGACACCTGCGTCGCCAGCGCCGCGACTTCAACGAAGCCGTGCTCGACACGTCGATGCCAGTCCATCACCTAGCACCCGAGATCGTCCCGGTGATCGCCGAGGAAACCAACACCCTACTCGACCTGGCCGTACGGTCCGGTCGACTCGATCCCGACCAGTTCACAAAGATGTGGTGGCGAATCGTCCGCCGGATCGTGTTCGGTTCCGCCGCCCGCGACGACGAGACCCCCACCGACCGGCTGTGGCGGCTACGCGGAATCGGCAACTGGTCCTACCTCTTGCCGGACCGTCCCCGGCTGCGTGAGAAGTTCTTCGACGATCTCTACCGTTACGTCGGGCACGCCGAACCCGGCTCTCTGGCCGCCACCATCGCCGCCACGGACGCGGGCGGGGCCGTCGATCCGGTCGGGCAGATGCCGCACTGGCTGTTCGCATTCGACGCTGCCGGCATCGCCTGCAGCCGCGCTCTGGCCCTGCTGGCCACCCACCCCGACGAACGCCGACACGCCGAAGCCGAGGTCGATGGCGCCGACCTCACCGAGGTCCAGCAGTATCGGTACCTGCGGGCGGTGATGCTCGACTCGGTGCGGCTGTGGCCGACCACCCCGGCGATCCTGCGGGATTCGACCGAGGAGACCGGGTGGGGGCCGGACGGCCGACGCTTCACCGTTCCGGCCGGCACCGCGTTCCTGGTCCTGGCCTCCGCATTCCACCGGGACGGCACGACCTTGGAATTCGCCGACCGGTTCGTTCCGCAGATCTGGTTGGACGGGCGCGCGCAGTCATATCCGCAACTGGTGCCGTTCAGTGCGGGCCCGGCCGAGTGCCCGGGCCGGAACCTCGTTCTGCTCGTCACCAGCACCGTGATGGCGCATCTGCTCGCCCGGGTTCGCTTCGAGCTGACCTCGGCGCCCAGCTTGAGTCCGGACCGGCCACTGCCCGCCACACTGAACAACTTCGGCCTGAGGTTCGCCGTACACCCTCGCTGACGTGTAGCACTTATGGGGAAGCCCCGTTCGGTATCGAAAGGGACGACCTCGCCCGGCCCGGAGCCGGTGTGGCAGGTAGAGGGGTGATTCGCCGACCGGGGTGTGGGGTAGTCGGGTCGTGTGCGGCTCGGGGTCCTCGATATCGGTTCGAACTCGGCGCAGTTGCAGATCGTCGAGGCGACTGCCGGTGCGCCGCCGTTGCCGGTGCATGCGGTCAAGGCCGCCACCCGATTGGGGGAGTCGATCGGTGCCGATCAGCGCCTCGACGAGGACGGGATCGACCGGATCGGCCGAGCGGTGGCGGACACGTTGGCGGCGGCACACCGATACGAGGTGGACGAGATCTACCTGTTCGTCACGGCCGCCATCCGGGATGCGGCGAACCGGGACGAGATCCTCGACCGCATCGGCAGTGAATGTGGGATGCGGCCGCAGTTCCTGACCGGGCTGCAGGAGGCGCGGTTGACGTATCTGGCCGTGCATCGCTGGTACGGGTGGCGTGCGGGCCGGTTGCTCGACATCGACATCGGCGGGGGGTCGATGGAGATCGCGCTCGGCCGCGACGCCGTACCGGAACTGGCGGTGTCGTTGCCGCTGGGCGCGGACCGGCTGACCCGAGGATTCTTCGACGCCGACCCACCCCCACGCAAGCAGGTCAAGGCGTTGCGCCGGTATGTGCGCGACACCCTGCGCGAGACCGCGGATCGGCTGCGGTGGGAGGGCGAACCGCAGCTGGTGGTGGCGACGTCGAAGACGTTCAAACAACTGGCCCGTCTGGCCGGGGCACCGTCGCAACGCAAGGGCCCGTTCGTGCGACGAACGTTGTCCCGGAGGAAAATTCACGCCTGGGTGCCGCGGCTGGCCGCTGTGCCGGCGGAGCGCCGCGCCGCGTTGCAGGGTGTCTCGCCGTCGCGTGCGGGGCAGATCCTCGCCGGCGCGATCGTGGCCGATGAAACCCTGTGCGCCCTGGACGTCCCTGCGGTGCAGGTGAGCCCATGGGCGCTGCGCGAAGGGGTGATGTTGCATTATCTGTCGACGGTGACCGACCCGCGGGACGAACTGCCCCTGCATCCACTGCGCCCGCTGACCCCCACCGCACCCACCACCGGCGCTACCGTCACCGCCCTGCCCGCGTCCGTCACCTCCCACGCGTCCACGCGCGGACAGTGACCTCGCGGATGCGCACGATCCGGGTCGCCTCGGTGCCCGGCGGCCGCCGACGAAACACCGATGGCAGGTGTCGGTGATCCGGCGCCCCTCCAGTCAGTTGTGCGCGACGACCCTCAACGTCTCCAGGGTCGGATCGGTGGCGTCGGGCACGGCCATTCCCGCGGCGTGCCCGCTGCGCAGATAGTCGATGACGGCGGTGTCGAGTCGCTCGCCGGGCACGACGGCTGGAATTCCCGGCGGATACGGGGTCAGCTGTTCCGCGGCGATTCGTCCGGCTGCGTTGTCGGCGGCGATCATCTCCGCCGGCCCGAAGAACGCATCACTCGGTGCCATCTCGGACTCGAGCTGCAGTTCTTCGGGGCTGGGGAGGTCGATGTGCGGCGCGGGCGCGAAGGAGGCGGTGGCAGAGCTCATCTCGGTGAGGGCGTGAACGAGTCGGTCGGTGGTGTGCTCGTCGTCGGCCATGGACATGGTGGCGAGGATGCGCCGGTGGTCGGACATGCCGACGTCCACCCGGCAGTGGCTGCGGAGCCAGTCGGCGCACTGGTACCCGGTCGCGCCGGTCGCGCTCACGTCGATCAGGATCTGTAGGCGATCCAGGTCGTGGGAGGCCTCCTTGCCCAGCAGACGGTCCTCGAGGACGTCGAGCCGGTCGATGTGGTCGATTCGTTCGCGGGTTCGTGCGGCCAGAGACAGGGCAGATCCGAGCAGCTCCGTGCCGCGCTCGACCATCTGTCGGCGCCACCCGTCGAGGGCGGTGTAGATCATCACGTTGGGCTGGTGGTCATCAGCAGATCGGCACACGCGGACAGGTGGGCGCCGTCGACGAGATCGCCTTGGACGTGGAAGACCGACCCCTGCTCGAATCCGGCACCCATCTTGTGGACACTGACGACGCAGACATCGGCACCTGCGTCCATCGCCCAGGTCGGCAGGTCGTCGTGGAAGGGTAGGTGTGCTCC
>NZ_JBHUSF010000521.1:0-3649 GCF_042673295.1 Rhodococcus sp. NPDC057014 | reverse complement strand
GAATACAGACGACTCGCTGAACACCTCCCCCTTGTCGAGAATCGAACGTTTGCCGACAACCGCTCTGACCTGCGGAATCTGTGAATGCCAGCGCTTTTTGGCGGTCATCTGTCGTTGCTTGATGGCGGTCATGTTCCGATGCCAGCACACAATGCCGAAAACATGTGTCGAGAACATCGCCGAAGGTGTTCTCGACTTTTCCGGGACTACGAGGCCACCGTCCCGATGCAGCGAGGATGTATGGCCTGCACGGAGGCGCAACTCCGGTGCCAGCCGGAGAGCGCTTGTGTACTACGCTGCGCCCAGCGTCTTACCCGACTGCGGAGAGCTGAAACTGCTCTCGCAAATCTGGCCGGTGATCGGTCAGCGGTGCTCGGCATCGTCCTCGGCTGCCGATCAGAGCCGACCATCGCATGACCGCATGTGATTGGGCGAGGGCGCCGGTGTTCGATGCGGTTCGCCGGATACGGTGCCTCCGGACGCAACGGCGGATGGCTGAGCGGGGAACCTGCCGGACAATTCCGCCGCTACGCCAAGACGCACGGCGCCGATTCCGCAAAACGGCTGCAACGAAACATGTTCGACACCATCGACGAAGTGATCTCCGTTGCGTCGCGCGAGGACATCGACGCCGACATCGTCAAGGACGGCTTGATCCACGTCGCCACCAACGCAGCACAACTCCAGCGCCTGACCCACCACGTCGATCACCTGCGCACCCAAGGATGGGGAGCCGACGATCTGTTCCTGCTCACTCCGTCCGAACTGGGCGAACGAGTGCAGGTGGCACGAGCACGAGGTGGGTTCTGGACCCCGCATTGCGCGCGCATCCACCCCGCAAAGTTCATGATCGGCCTGGCGGAGGCCGTGGAACGCCTCGGCGTCACCATCTACGAAGACACCGCGGAGGAGACCATTTCCGCGGGCACGGTGACCACCGGTCGGGGCACGGTGACCGCACGATACGTCGTGCAGGCGCTCGAGCGATATACCGACAGCATCGCGGGTCAGCGACGCAAACTCATGCCGATGAACAGCAGCATGATCGTCACCGAGCCGCTCTCCCCGTCGGTGTGGGCCGAGATCGGCTGGCCGGGAGCGGAACTGGTCGGCGACAGCGGACACAGCTTCGCCTACAGTCAGCGCACCGCCGACGGGCGCATCGCGCTCGGCGGCCGGGGCGTCCCCTACAACTTCGCCTCGTCCTTCGCCGCCGGCGGTTCCACCGCGCACAAGGCAGTGGGTCAACTGATGGAGAAGCTTCAGGCGATGTTTCCGGCGGTGGCAGGTTCGTCGGTGCAACACACCTGGAGCGGCGTCCTGGGCGTACCGAGGGACTGGTGTGCCGCGGTGAACTTCGACCGGCGGACCGGAATCGCGAACGCCGGAGGGTACGTCGGACACGGCCTGACCGGTACCAACCTGGCAGCCCGCACCCTGCGCGATCTGATCCTCGGTGACGACACCGAGCTCACGCGGTTGCCCTGGGTCGGCCGGCACGCACGTCGCTGGGAAGTCGAACCCATCCGTTGGATCGGTGCGTCCGCCCTCTACGCCGCATATCGCCACGCCGACCGCCGCGAAACACATTCGCCACGGCCCGAGACGGCCATCACCGCCAGGATCGCCGACACGATCAGCGGCCGCTGAACCTCACGTCACCTCGAGCGCGTCGAGCAGGCGCGACAGACATTCCGGAACATCGACGCCGCGCTGCGACGCACGGCGCCGACCTCACGTCTGTCGTCAAGATGACCGTCCACATCCCCGACGTCGAAAACTATGCGGTGTTCAAGGAGGTTCGTCGCGAATTCCTCCAGGAACCGTGGCCGGCCTCCACCTCAGTCGGATCCCCACTGCTCGTTCCCGGAATGCTGATCGAGATCGAGGCAATCGCCGCAGTCGGGGGACGTCGCATCCTCGTGGACTGACCATGCGTAGACCGCGGGGCGGAGGTGTTCCATCCCGGGCGGAGTCGACGGGCGGCTATGTAGGTGTCGCCGGATCAGTCGTGTGAGCACCTCCAGACACACCCAGCACCCGAAGTGCCAGGTCCACGATCTCGTCCTGGTGCTGCGGTCGGGCCCGCAGGTGCCGCAACCGGAACAGGCCGTTGATCAGGTCGATCGCGGCGAGCACCGTGGCCCGGGTCTCGTGTGTGTCGGTGCCGAGCAGGTGCACCCACTCGTCGAGGTACTCGCGTTGTCCCGTGCGGCTCTGAGACCGTGCCTCTTCGGGCAGATTGGTCGACTCCTCGATGAGGATGCCGATGGAGCTGTCGGGTGCCGCGACCGCCGTGGCGTACGAGTGCACCACCCGAGTGAGGGCGTCGTCGCGTGATCGCGCCCCGGCGAGTGCCTGGACCAACCCCATCCGCAGGGTCTCGTTGCCGCGGGAAAGGATCGCCTGGAGCACCTCGACCTTGCTGCCGAAGTAGGTGTAGATGCTCGAACTCGCCATTCCTGCTGCGGCGCCGATGTCGTCCATCGTCACCGACTGGTAGCCGCGCTGCCGAAACAGGGAGATTGCGGCGGTCAACAGGGTTTCCCGACGGGAGGCGTGAGCGAAGCCGGAAACGTGCACCTCCTCGGCGGGTTTCTCCTCGGTGTGCAGGATCGGTGCGTCCCGCAGCCTGTCGCACAGCGTCAGCAGCAGGCTTTCCAGGCGTTTGCGCGGCAAGCTCGTGCGGTGCCGGGCGGGACTGAGGGCGACGCTCGCCAACGCCCAGGCCAGCATGTCGGCGTCTGCCGCGGTGAGATCGGGGCGTTCGGCGCGGAGGGCGTCTGCGATGCGTGCCACGACGGACCGGACGGCCGTCTGCACCTCGGCACGGCGTTCGGGGACGAGGTTGCGGGATTCCTGGTCGAACAGGACGGCGCGGAAGCCGTTGTCGAGGCAGTAGCGGAACAGGGCCAGGCAGTTCGAGGCCGAGTCCTCGGGATCGACGTCGTCGAGTGTGGCGGTGATCGACGAGGCGGCGTCGAGTATCGCCTGCGCAAGGAGGTCCTGCTTGTTCGGGAAATGGCGGTACAGCGCTCCCGCGGTGATTCCCACCGCGGAAGCGATGTCCTCCATGTTCACGCCGTGGTAGCCGCGTCGGCCGAACTGCTCCCGGGCCACCGTGATGATCTGCGCTTTACGGTTGCGCGGCCGCCGCGTCTTCTTGGCGGTCGGCTCGACAGCAGGTGTGTCGTCCGATGTGTCGATCGTCATTGCAGCCTCGGGGTGTCAGTTCGCGGGGCGGTCAGCCAGGTCGGAGAACTGCCGGCGGAGTTCTCTCTTGAGTATCTTGCCAGCCGGCGAGACCGGCATCTGCTCCACGATCGTGACACTCCGTGGGGCCTTGTATCCGGCGATCAGTTTCTTGGTGTGAGCTCGCACGTCGTCGCAGGTCAGTGACGTTCCGGGTGTCGTCACCAGGAACGCGTGCACCCGCTCGCCGAACCGGTCGTCGGGAACACCGATCACCGCGCACTGCACCACATCGGGGTGGGCGGCGAGGGCATTCTCGACCTCGGTCGAATACACGTTCTCCCCGCCGGAGATGATCATGTCCTTGAGCCGGTCCACGACGAAGAGGTACCCGTCCTCGTCCATGTAGCCGCCGTCGCCGGTGTACAGCCAGCCGTCGCGCAGCGCAGCGGCGGTC
>NZ_JBHUSF010000520.1:0-3668 GCF_042673295.1 Rhodococcus sp. NPDC057014 | reverse complement strand
GTGTTTGGAAGTCCCGGTACCTGCCTTCTCCTTAATTCGTTTATTGCTGACACAGACACTAACGACGGAGGGCGGCACCGTAGTCCGGGTGCCGCCCTACTTCGCTCAAAGCGGAAAACATCTCACAGCCGAACGCGAGGGAAACACCCCGCGACCAGCATTACTTCTGGTCTTCGCCCTCGGCGGAATCCGATGCGACCTCGTCCGTGGACGCGGCGTCTTCGGTCTCGGCCTCACCGTTGCCGAACAGTTCGGCGGTGTCGACGGCGGCACCCGAGGTGTCGGTGACGGTGGCCTGGTCGACGACACCGGCGAGAGCCTTGCCGCGACGCACGTCGGCGAACACGGCACCGAGCTGACCGGCCTGCTGGATCTGCTGGATGAACTGCTCCGGCGCCATGCCGTAGCGCTGCGCCTGGAACAGGATGCGCTCGGTGAGCTCGTCCTGGCCGACGGTGACGTCGGAGGCGTCGGCGATGGCGTCCAGCAGGAGCTGGGTCTTCACCGAGCGCTCGGCGCTGTCCTTGGCGTCCTTGTCGAACTCTTCGCGGCTCGTGCCCTGCTCCTCGAGGAGCTTGTTCAGCGCTTCCTCGTCGTGGTCGAGTCCGTGCACGGCGTCGTGCAGCGCAGCGTCGACCTCGGCCTTGACGACGGCCTCGGGCAGCGGGACCTCGACGGTCTCGAGCAGGGTCTCCAGGACCTTGTCGCGGATCTGACCGGCCTGCTCGACCTTGCGGACGCGTCCGACGCGCTCACGCAGGTCGGCCTTGAGCTCGTCGAGGGTGTCGAACTCGCTTGCCAGCTGAGCGAACTCGTCGTCCTCGGCGGGCAGCTCGCGCTCCTTGACGGTGCCGACGGTGACGGTGACGACAGCTTCCTTGCCCGCGTGGTCACCGGCGACGAGCGTCGAGGTGAACTCCTTGGACTCGCCGGCCTTGACTCCGACGACGGCCTCGTCGAGGCCCTCGATGAGCTGACCCGAACCGACCTCGTGCGACAGACCGCTCGCGGTGGCCTCGGGGACGGCCTCACCGTCGACGGTGGCCGACAGGTCGATGGAGATGAAATCTCCGTCCTCGACCGCACGCTCGACACCGGTGAGGGTGCCGAAACGCTGACGCAGCGACAGCAGCTGCTCCTCGACGGCCTCGTCGGTGATCTCGATCGGATCGACGGTGACGCTCAGTTCGCTGTAGTCGGGCAGCGTGATCTCGGGACGGACGTCGACCTCGGCGGTGAACTCGAGGAGCTCGCCGTCCTCGATCTTCGTGATCTCGATCTCGGGCTGACCGATCGCCTTCACCGAGGCGCTGGTGACGGCCTCGGAGTAGCGGGACGGGAGTGCGTCGTTGACGACCTGCTCCAGGACGGCGCCACGACCGACACGGGCTTCGAGCAACTTGGCCGGTGCCTTGCCCGGGCGGAAGCCGGGGAGACGGATCTGTTGCGCGAGGGCCTTGTAGGCCTTGTCGAAATCAGGCTTGAGCTCCTCGAAGGGCACCTCAACGTTGATACGGACTCGCGTCGGGCTGAGCTGCTCGACGGTGCTCTTCACGGACTGGCTCCTTCGTGTGGTCGTGCTCTTTTACTGTGCGGCAGTGACCTGCCCTGTGGTTCTGGTCGGGGTGACAGGATTTGAACCTGCGACCCTCCGCTCCCAAAGCGGATGCGCTACCAAGCTGCGCTACACCCCGGTCGAAGCCGGCTCTCGCCAACCTCGCGAGGACCCGAGGAAGAATCCTACGGCCCCCCGATTATGAAATCCAAAGCGAGGTTGGGTACAGTCACTCATCGCAGACGACATGCATGGCGATCCCAGGTTGTCGTATGCACGGGGATGTAGCTCAATGGTAGAGCCTCAGTCTTCCAAACTGATTACGCGGGTTCGATTCCCGTCATCCCCTCCACAGAGGAGCGTTCCCACCCCAGGGAACGCTCCTTTTTTGTTGTGCAGGAGCGGTCGCACCCTCTCCTTCGCTATGACATGCGTCACATGCGATCGACCGCGCCTCGGCCCCGCCGGCTCCTCCGTTCGCCGAGCGCGTAACCCCGATTTCGATCAGTACTCTGGGAGATGTCCGATTTGTCCCCTACTCGTGGATGTTGCAGCCCCGCAGCCGACGGTCCGCGAGAACTCCGGAGGCCCACCGTGGAACTGCTACTCATACTCGTGATCGTGGCGGCGGTCGCCTTCCTGGTGGTGAGGAGCCGCAACAACCGCGCCGGGCAGACCGCGAACCAGCTCGAGGACGCGAAGGCGGACGCTCGCCAGGCCATCGAACGACTCGGCGGACAGGTGTACAGCCTCTCCGGGTCCGACACCGCCTCCCAGCAGGCGCTGGCCGACGCGTCCGAGCGCTACACGGCGGCGGGCTCCCAGATCGACCAGGCCGCCACCCCCGTCCAGGCGCGTCTCGCCAAGCAAACGGCGCTCGAAGGCCTCTATTACATCCGCGCCGCCCGGACGGCCATGGGCATGGATCCCGGTCCCGAGGTCCCGTCGATCGACGGACAGAAATCCGCGGGAGCGGTCACCGAGGACCGTGAGGTCGAGTTCGAGGGCAGACAGGTCGCGGCGTCACCGAACCCGTCGTCGAAGACACCGAACTACTACCCGGGCGGCCGCGTCGCGGGACGTCCGGTTCCCGCAGGCTGGTACTCGGAGCCGTGGTGGAAGCCCGCTCTCGTGGCCGGCGCGTGGGGCCTGGGTTCGATGTTCCTGTTCTCCGCGATGTTCTCCGGGATGGCAGGTGTGCCGTATGACGCACAGGGCTTCGAGAGCGGAGCGGGCGACGCGTCCCAGGACACCGGCGACGCGGGCGGAGACGCCGGTGGCGACGGCAGCGATTCCGGTGGAGATGCCGGTGGCGGCGACATGGGCGGGGACGCCGGTGGCGACGGCGGCGGATTCGACTTCGGTGGCGGCGGAGACGGCGGCGGGTTCGACTTCGGTGGCGGCTTCGACTTCTGACGCGGCCGTCAGGACGGCTGGCAGCTCGGGCACCAGAAGAGGTTGCGGCCCTTCATGACCGAGTGGGCCACCGGGGTGCCGCAGATCCGGCACGGCGATCCCGCCCGACGGTAGACGTACGTCCGGGGACGGTCCTTCGCATACGCCGGATCGCCGTGATCGTCCTCGGGACGGACGACGTGCATCTTGCCGCGTCGCACCCCGACCTTCATCAGTGCCACCAGGTCGGCCCACAGCGCGTCCCACTCGTCGCGGGACAGTCCGCGGCCGGGCCGATCCGGGTCGATGCCGTGCCGGAACAGGACCTCCGCCCGGTACACGTTGCCGACACCCGCGATCACGGCCTGATCCATGAGCAGCGCCCCGATCGGGGTCTTCGACGCCGAGATGCGAGTCCACGCCTTGTCGGGGTCGGCGTCCTTGCGCAGAGGGTCCGGTCCGAGTCGCGCCTCGATGGCCGCGACCTGCGGCGGGTGGAGAACCTCGCACGCCGTCGGGCCGCGCAGATCGGTGCCGAATTCGGTGCCGACCATCCGCATCCGGACCTGCCCGACCGGCGGTTCCATGGGAACGGCCGCTTCCGTGAACGCCCCGTACAGACCCAGGTGGACGTGCACGACCAGCCCGGACTCGTAGTGATGCCACAGGTGTTTACCCCAGGCCTCGGACTTGACGAGGACGCGGCCGTCGACGAGGG
>NZ_JBHUSF010000519.1:0-3674 GCF_042673295.1 Rhodococcus sp. NPDC057014 | reverse complement strand
GGTCTGGGTTATGTCGATGGGGTTGTCTCGGCGGTGGTCGTCGTGCAGGTCAAGGGCTTCGGTGGAGGTGGACCACGCGGCATAACCTGGCAGCCGGGAGTCCGTTGTGTCTTTCTGATGGTGTTCATCATCCCATCAAAAGGAGAATGTCATGGTTTCGGAAAGCGGCACCGTTGCCGATGGGCAGGCGGTTCCGGACAGCGATGTGCTCGTTGAGTTCGGGGTATGGCTGGATCGGCAGCGCGGGTTGGCGCCCGTCACGGTGCACAACTACTGCTGGAATGTTGGGCGATTCCTGGAATCGCTGCCCGTCGGGTTGCCGCTGCGTTCTCTGGACGCAGCAACGGTCACGGCATTCATGATCGAATTTTGCCGGAACCGCAACACGAACTCGGCGAAGTCCAGGGCCAGGTCGGTCCGGTCGTTTCTGCGGTTCACGCATGCCACTGGCGTGACGCCAGTGGGGTTGTGGGGTGCGGTTCCCGCGTCGGCGAGTTGGCACTTGGCGTCATTGCCGATGTCCCTGCCGGCAACGGATCTCGAGCGGCTGCTTGCAGCGGCCGCGTCATTCCGGTCCACGGCCCCGAGCCGGCGGGATTATGCGATCCTGCTGCTGCTTGCCCGGCTCGGGTTGCGGCGCGGTGAGGTCGCCCGCCTCGCGCTCGAGGATATCGATTGGCGGGCGGGGGAAATCACGGTCGTGGGCAAGGGAAACACTGTCGAACGGATGCCCCTGCCGGCGGAACCTGGAGAGGCCATCGCCGCGTGGCTGACCGCGGGGCGGCCTCGATGCCGGACACGGGCGGTGTTTACGACACTGCGGCCACCCGGACGACCCCTGTCACCCGGGGCGATCGGTCACATTGTGGGGATCGCTTGCCGAACAGCAGGTCTCGCCCGGATCGGTGCGCATCGGCTGCGCCATAGCTTGGCCACGGATATGTTGCGGGCGGGTGCATCTCTGCCCGAGGTGGGGCAGGTGCTGCGCCATCGCAGCGTGCGGTCCACGGCGATCTACGCCAAGGTCGATGAGGTGTCCCTGCGGCCGTTGGCGCGACCTTGGCCCGGCACGATCCCGGAGACGGGCCCGGATACCAGGGCTCGGAGTATGGCTCGACCGTGGCCCGAGGCTCGATCATGAACACGCTGCGTGAGAACGTCGCCGACTATCTCGTCATGCGCAGGGCGATGGGTTTCAAAGCCGAGGGCCTGGCCAAGTTGCTGATGAGCTTCGTCGGGTTCTGCGAGGCCAGGGGCGTAGACCACGTCACTAACGACGTTGCGCTGGAATGGGCCACCGCGCAGATCAAGGTGCCCGTCCACGATGCCCTGTTCGCCCGCAGGATGGACGCGGTGCGGCTGTTCGCCCGGCACCAGCAGGCGTTGGATCCGGCCACGCAGGTTCCCCCGGAGACGATGTGCAACCGCCGATATCGCGCCCGGGAACCGCACATCTACAGCGACACCGAGATCCACGCGCTGCTTGCAGCAACGGACACGTTGTCCCCGCAGTTCAAGGCGGTGACGTGGCGAACTCTGATCGGTCTGCTCGCCGCCACCGGGATGCGCCCGGGTGAGGCCTGCCGCGTCAGCGTCGACGACGTAGACCTGGACAACGGCATGATCCAGGTCCTGGACACGAAGTTCGGCAAGTCCAGGCTGGTGTTCCTCCATCCAACCACGGTCACGCACGTGCGCCGCTATCTGCGGGTCCGCCACGACCAGCTTCCCGCTGCAACGCGGGCGTGTCCGATGCTCTTCGTAAACGGGCGACGCACCAGGCTGGACCCGGACAAGCTGGGCGTCACCTTCAGACAGCTCCTCGCCGCGGCCGGAATCCCCATCATCGCCGGCCGCAGACCACCACGGCTCCACGATCTGCGGCATACCTTCGCCGTGACGACGATGCTCGCCTGGTACGACGATGGCCACGATGTCCAGGCACGACTGCCGCTTCTGTCGACCTGGCTCGGGCACGTCGATCCGGCCTCGACCTACTGGTACCTGCACGCAGTTCCCGAACTGCTCGATCAGGCGGTGCGCCGCCTCGAGACCAGGAACAGCGTGACAGTGGCAGGGGCGCAGTCATGACGGCGCCGACCCTGACTTCCCTGATCCAGGGGTTCTTCACTGACCGCCTGGTCCGGCAACGACAATCCAGCCCCCAGACGATCGCGGCCTACCGGGACTCGATCAGGTTGCTGCTGTTGTTCACCGCGCAGAAAGCCGCGAAGCCACCGGCCCGGCTCACCATCGGTGACCTCGACGCAGCGACCATCGCCGCGTTTCTCGATCACCTCGACAGCGACCGGCACAACAGTACGACCACACGCAACGCGCGCCCGGCCGCGGTTCACTCCTTCTACCGATATGCGCTTCCGCTCATTCCAGAGCACGCGCAGACCGCAAGCCAGGTCCTCGCGATCCCGCAACGGCGATACGAACGAGCAATCGTTTCCTACCTGACCGAAACCGAAGTGGACGCCCTCTTGCAGGCACCGGACCGCACCACCTGGTTCGGGCGCCGGGACCAGGCCCTGCTGATCACCGCACTCAAGACGGGACTTCGCCTCTCGGAACTGATTTCACTGACCACCGAGGACATCACCACCACGATCCCCGGCGCCGCCGTTCGCACCATGGGCAAAGGCCGACGGGAACGCGCCACTCCGCTGACCCGGCAGACCCTGGCAGTCCTACGTCCGTGGCTCAAGGAAACCTGCCCGCTGCCCGGAGCACCGGTCTTCCCCACGAGGAACGGAACACCGATGTCTGCAGACGCCGTTCAACGCCTCGTCGCCAAGCACGCCGCCACCGCTGCGCACAGGTGCCCCTCGATCGCCGCCAAGAACATCACCCCGCACACACTGCGGCATACCGCTGCGATGACGCTGCTGAACGCTGGGGTCGACACCTCCGTCATCGCGCTCTGGCTCGGCCACCAGAGTCCGGCTACCACCCACATCTACCGCCACGCAGATATGGCCATCAAGGAGCGTGCACTCGACCGTGTGACCTCGCCCACCACCACGCCCGGGCGTTACCGGCCCCCGGACACCCTCATCGGTTTCCTCGAGCAACTATGAGAATCAACCACACCACCCGGTTTATGCCGCGTGGACCACCCGCGCCGAAACCCTTGACCTGCACGACGACCACCGCCGAGACAACCCCATCGACATAACCCAGACCTCGGCATAATTCGAGTAGCCGACTTTGCGGAGTTCGTCTTCCTTCTCCGCCTCGAAGTACAAGGTGGTGACGTCGTAGAGCACCAGAGACAGCCCGCCGGTCGCCGCCGCGTGCTCGAAGCATTTCGTGGCGACACGATTCCGGTAATCGCTCGTAGCGCAACGCTTGAGTGCGTTGGCGTAGGTGTTGCGGTGCGCCGGTGTCAGGCCGATCTCGCTGACGACGCGGGCGGTGTCGCTCATCGAGGTCGGTTCGACGAGTCGGCCGAGGACCAGTTGGAAGAACGCCTCGTCGTCGACAACGTCGAACCCCAGTCGGGACCACGCTACGGCGATCGTCTCGATCAGCCAGCGGGACCGCTTCGCGGTGATCAGCGACGGGCCGCCGCCGGGGCCGGCGAGCGCATCCAGCCCCAGGTCGAGTTCCTCCTGACCCTCGTCGAGTTTGTCGCGGGCGACCTGCATCAACGCGGTCAACTCGCT
>NZ_JBHUSF010000518.1:0-3688 GCF_042673295.1 Rhodococcus sp. NPDC057014 | reverse complement strand
GCACCGGATCGGTGCAGGGCCCCTCTTCTGTGAGTTGCGGGGGTCTACTGCGGGAGCAGTCCCTTGTTGGCGTCGATGAGCTGCAGGATCTGGGGATCGATGGCGATGCCCTGGGCCTGGACGGCCGCGATCGTGCTGTCGACGACACCGGAGTACTGCGAGGTGCCGCTGGTGCTGGGGACGCCGCCCGTGAGGTCGGGCAGTGCCGGCGCCGCGGGGGCCTCGGGCACGGTGGCGGGGGCGGTGCGCTGGGTGGGTGCGCTGCTCAGGCCGAGGCTCGAGGAGCAGGACGGCCATGCGCCCCAGCCCTGGGAGTCGAGGACCTTCTCGGCGACGACGATCTGCTGTTCACGCGTGGCCTGGTTGGCGGTGGCCGCGTACTGGGTTCCGCCGTGTGCGTTCCAGGTGCTCGGGGAGAACTGGAGTCCGCCCTGGAAGCCGTTGCCGGTGTTGATGCCCCAGTTTCCGCCGGACTCGCACTGCGCGAGGCGGTCCCAGTCGGAGTCGGGTGCCGCGTTCGCGGTGCCCGAGTAGGCTGCTCCGGCGACGCCCATGATGGCGCCGGTGACGGCGACCTTGGCGACGGTGCGGCCGGTGGTGGTGGGCTTGCGATGGCGTCCGCTCATAGTGGTCGAGATCCTCTCCACACGCGCCTGCGAGGTCAGCTGTCGGGTTCGGGCTGAGAGGTCGCCCGGCCTCGCCTCTCCTGGCTGGAGAGGGTCTGGCTTCACCCCAAGATCCGACTGTGCGAGGCACATTCGGACCGGTGTCCGTCCGGGAACTCGCGTTCCCTGGAGGACTGTGGGTCCCCCGTCCCCGTCCCTGGAATGCTTCGTCGGGACTCCGGTACCCGCGGGACGAGGCTTGGCGCGGCGGGCCGGACGTGGCCGATGTTTCCTCGGCCGGTGACGACCGTAACGGCCGAACGCCACAATGTCACCATTTGATAACGCGGAGTGTCTTCGCCTGCTGCAGGGCCGCATTGACCGCGCGAGGACCCTTCCCAGCTCGCGGCGACGAGACACCGGTATCGCCGTCCCGTTGCCCTTCCGTTACCCGGTCGTTATGTGAGGGAGATCACAGCATTACGGAGCGTCGACCGTACCGAGGGGCATGAGCGACGCAGGTCGGTCGCGAGCCGAGGTGCGTTCGGTCACGACGCGTTCGTGTCGTGGGTGGAGGTGCTGGTCGGGTCGGACGAGCAACCCCGCATTCGGGCACGTGTGACGGGGCGACTGAAGATCGACACCGCCGCACTGCCATCGCACTCCGGGTTGGAAACGGTCCGATCTGGGCACGCTTCCCCCACGTACCACCGCTCGACGAGCGGGGACGCAACCCCGCCCGGTCCGAACGGGAGGGGTGACCGCGCACAGGCCCGATTCCGACACGGAGGTAGCAATGAACAGACCACTGACCGGCCGCGACGGCGACGACCCACGCCGGGTGGAGCCCGGGCCCGAGGGCCTCCCCGTCGATGGACGTCCCGTGGCGGTCGAGGAGCAGCGGGTGGTGACCAAGCCCGCGCGCACCAGTGCGGCCGCCGCGTTCGCGCTCGCGTTCGGGGTGGCCGCTTTCGTGTGTGTGCTGATCGTGATCCTCTCCCCCGTCGGGCTGATCCTGGGCATCGTCGGGCTGGTCCTCGGGATTCTCGGACTGCGGGCGGCCCGCCGGGTCGGGATCACCGGCAAGGGTGTCGCGATCGCCGGCCTGGTGCTGAGCGCGCTGGCGATCGTCCTCTCGATCGCCTTCGCCGCCGGGATGGTCACCGTCCTCAACAACGACAGCGCCGTCGACCGTATCGAGCAGCAACTGGACAAGATGCGCGACAAACTCCCCGATCACGTCGAGGTCCCACAGCCCTGACATCCCCGCCTGCCCGCCGGTTTGTCGCGGTGTCGGCAGTGGTCAGGAGATCTGCTGTCCTGGTGCCGGCGTGTTCCGCGGTGGCCGGGGTGGCGGTACCGATGGGCGTGTTGGTCGGGTCCGCCTACGGCAGTCTGATGTGGGCATGTGTGACCGGTGTCGGTCTCGCTGCCCGCGATCGTCGTGGCCGCGGCGGGGATCCGTTGGTGAAGTCTGCCTCGGCGTCGTTCCTCGCTCACCTCGTTCCCGAGGAGATGTTTGCCGGCGAGGCGCCGCCTACCCGGTTGCTGAGGGTTCGCGAGCCTTGGCGGCAAGAATCTGCACGAGGTCGTCGAGGGCGTCGAGGGCGGCCTCGCTGTCTCGGTCGACCAGCCAGCGCAACACCAGCCCGTTCATGCCCGCCAGCGCGAACCGGGCGACCTGATCGACCGGGGTCGCCCACTCGACACCGACGCGGCTCGCGCAGAGGGTGAGAAACGCGACGGTCTCGGTGTCCATGATGTCGTACTGCTGCCGGGCGATCGCCCCGGCCGCGCCGTTGCCCGCGCTGCGCTGCCGTAGCGCGTGGGCGGTGATCTCGAAGGTCAACAGCTGGCGGTGGGGGGTGGCTTCGATGATCGGCCACAGCCCGCGGATTCCGGCGCGCAGCAGATCCGCGAGGGCCGCGGTCCCGGACAGCCCACCGGGTTCGGTGTACTGCCCGAACGCCGCCCGCATTCCCTCATTAACCTGCAGAATCTGGGTTTGCCCGAGGTGAGTGAGGAGGGTGTCCTTGTCGGTGAAGTGATAATGCACCACTCCCATCGAGACCCCGACCGCGGCGGCGAGGGGTCGCACCGTCAGCGCGGCGATCCCCTGCTCTGCCGCGATCGTCAACGCCGCCTCGATCAGTTGGGCGCGACGCTGATCGGCGGGAAGCTTCCTGCCCATGTGCTGAGCGTAAGCGGCCGTCGCGGTCGCCCGACGCGGGACGACATCGTCGTCACCGGTGTCACGTTCAGTGCACGGGCCCCCGGACACGGCCGGCGTGCGGCTGACTGGCCGTTCTACCCCACGACGATCAGCACGCCGACGAACGCCACCGCGATGCCCGAGGCCGCGCCGCAGATCGCCCACGCTCTCGTCGCGACCCGGGGCCAATCCCGGCCGGAAGGCACCTTTTCCGCGGTGAGCACCCCCGACCGCGGTCCGGCCCCGGCACCGGCACCCGCGGCCCGCCGGGCCGCCAGCTGACGGCGACCGCGCCGGGACTGCGCGTCCGCGGCGACCGCCGCCGCGAGAGACAGCGCAACCACCAGCAACGTCACGACCAACGCCGCGACCATCCAGACCATGTTCATACCGAGCACTCGTACCTTCTTGTTTCCGGGTTCCGTCGCTGTCGACGCGGCCAACCCACTCCGTCCCACGCGGCCGTTGTATCGCCCCGGGAATGCATGCCGTTGCAGCTGCCGGCAAGGATTTTCGTGCGGGCGCTCAGGCGCCGATCAAGGCCGAGAATTTATCTCACGCCCACCCTCCTCGGATTACCAGAGGGTTTCCCGATTCTGATCAGTCGTCCATTTCACATTTTGAGCGATCGTCCAGAATAAATGGTCTTTCGTCCAGTTCGAAAAACTCCGACTAATTTGGGATTTTATGAAACATCGGAGGTGTCCGCGGGCGATATGGGAGTAAGCGGGATCGACGATTCCGTGGATGACAAAACGGAGACGAGGAGTGACGAGTTCATGGGTTCTGCAGGTGTTGACTTTTCCGTCGCGTTCGAGGCGTTCCTGAAGTGGCTGAGCGTCATGTTCGGCGGCGGCATCGGAATCGGTTG
>NZ_JBHUSF010000517.1:0-3704 GCF_042673295.1 Rhodococcus sp. NPDC057014 | reverse complement strand
CCTCTTCTACCGGAGCTCCGCTACCCATTCGCGCACGACACGCCCAAGACCCGAATCCTTGACCGCCAGCCGTCCCCGCTAACTACACGGCTTTGGGCCTAGGGCGCCGCCGATGCCCATCGACGAGCTCATCAGGGCGATGGAGGAGTGCAGGCGCTCTGGCGGCAGCAGGTCCCGCAGAGCGCTGATTCCCAGTGGGATCAGACCCACCCCGACGCCCTGCAGTCCGCGGCCGATCACCATCGGGGCCAGGGTCGTCGCGAGCGCGCAGACCACCGAGCCCAGGACGAGCGGCACCGTGCAGATCAGCATCATTCGACGCTTGCCGTAGAGGTCGCCGAGACGTCCCGTGACCGGGGTGGCCACGGCGCCGGCGAGCAGCGTCGCAGTGATCACCCAGGACGCGTTGGAGGCGGTCGTGCCGAGGAGCCGGGGCAGGTCACCGATCAGCGGCACCACGAGGGTCTGCATGAGTGCGGCGACGATGCCGGTGAATGCCAGCACGGCGACGAGGCCGCCCGGGCGGACGACGGGCGTCGGACTGTCCACGCGAATCTCCTTGACGTTGCGAAACACAATTTGTGCACCATACACAGACTATGCATGGTGCACAACGTATGTATCCTGCATATTGGTCAGGAGGGGCGTCTTCCGAGGTAGGCGGCGGTGAGGCCGTACGTGACCACGGCGGCCACGGACACTCCCGTGGACGTCCACCCCCACGAGTCCGGCCACGGCGTGGTCCCCGATGTGGTGAGCGGCGTGTACGCCGTCCACCCGTAGTCGACGACCAGCGGGACGGTGAGCGCGGCGGGGATCGCCAGCGCCGCCGCACTGACCGGTCCGCTCGACGGCAGGCTCGACGCGAACGTGTACGTGGCCGCGAGCGGAAGGAGCAGCCACATCGCGCCGAGTTGCAGGTTGTCCCACGGCGGGTGCTCGAACACAGCCGACGCGGCGACCACCGCGAGCGCCGCGATGCCGAGAACCGGCCGCGGGAAACGCCGTCCGAGCACGGCGCCCGCGAGTGCCAGTGCCGCGGGCACCAGCAGCCACGGCCAGGAGTCCGGGAACGCAGACCTTCCGATGCCGCCCGTGGCGACGAGCGCCATCGCGGCGAGCAGCACGATCCCGGTGCGGCCCTCCAGCCACAGCGCGGCGGCGATCACCACCGCGACGAGGACGATCCCGAGCTTCCACCGGCCCTGCATTCCGGCGAGGATGCCCACCTCCCACACCTGACGGGCGACCCACCAGCACAGCACCAGCCCGACCAGCGGCACCCCGATCCCGGTGACGACGGCGCGCCTGCTCACCGCGAGGTCCGCCCGCTCGCCGAAGTCGCCGGACCGCAACGCCACGGCCAGAACCACGGCCGTGAGCGCGAGGACGACCAGCGCCGCCGCATCGACGGTGGGTTCGGAAAGGTAGTCCGCGTAGCGCCGGGGAAGGGATGTCCGGATGTGCTCGATCGGTCCGCCGAGAAGGATCCCGGTGACGACACCCGTCGCGAGTGCGGTCTGCAACCACTCGAGGTCGGCGGTGGCGCACAGTCCGACGAGACCACCGAGCAGAAGTCCCGCAGCGACGCCGCCGAGGTACATCTCGAAGTCCCCAAGCCCGATCGAACGGGCGACGCCCAGCAGTGCGAGGCCGGCGAACGACAGCGCCGACAGGCCCCGCTGGGCACGAACCAGCACCGTCACCAGGACTGCGACGACCGCCGCGAGGGTGGCACCGGCGGCGGGATCGAGATACGACACGTCCAGGACCTCGCGGCCCACGACGAACACGAACCCGCCGGACCCGGTGGACGTCAACGCAATTTCCGCGACGAACCCGCCCAGCAGCAGGCACACGTGCGAGATCCGGAAAGTCATCCTCCGAGCATCGCGTACGGGTGTCGGCCTTGAAGTGACCGACGCGCAGGAGAAAGCTGGACGTCGTCGAAGTGCGCACGGCGGAGAAGGGGTGATCGGCTTGGTCATCGACAACGACGTCTACAACCGGGTGGGAGAGTCGTGGTGGGACGAGGACAACCCGCTCAACCTGCTGCACGGAAGCCTGACGCCGGGACGATTCGCCTACTTCCGCGAGGTGCTCGGCGAGACGATCGGTGGTGACTATCGCGGTCTGCGCGCCCTCGACGTCGGGTCGGGTGGCGGGTTCCTCGCGGAGGAGTTCACCCGCATCGGTTTCCGCGTGACGGGCATCGATCCCTCTTCGGTGTCGATCGACACCGCGCGCCGTCACGCCGACCGCGCGGACCTCGACATCGAGTACCGCATCGGGTCGGGCGAGCGACTCCCCGTGCCGGACTCCACGTTCGACGTCGTCTACTGCTGCGACGTCCTCGAGCACGTGTCGGATCTGGGCGAAGTGATCGCCGAGACGTCCCGCGTGCTGAAACCCGGGGGCCTGTACCTGTTCGACACCATCAACCGCACGTTCGTCAGCAAGCTCGTCGCCATCAAGCTCATGCAGGAGTGGCGGATGACGCGGATGTTCGACACCCCCATCCACGACTGGTCGATGTGCATCCGCCCCGCGGAACTGACGGCGATCCTGGAGCGCTGCGATCTGCGGCTCGGCGAGATCGTCGGGCTCGGTCCGCGGTCGAGGAACCCCCTCCGGCTCCTCGACCTCGCCCGGGCGGGCGGAACCCGGCTCAGCTACGGCGAGCTGAGCCGCCGCCTCGACTTCGGGCGGATCCGGAGCACGTCCATGTCCTACATGGGATACGCCGTCGCGAACGGCGAAAGCCCGCCGCGACCACGCGACGGGCTTCCGGAGGGGCAGAATCAGCTGTAGTCGTAGAAGCCCTTGCCGCTCTTCTTGCCGAGGTGCCCGGCATCCACCTTGCGCTTGAGCAGCGTCGGGGGAGCGTAGTGCGGCTCGGCGAACTCCGCGTACAGCGACTCCGCCGCGGCGAGCGTGATGTCGAGACCGACGGTGTCGATCAGCGTCAGCGGACCCATCGGGTACCCGCAGCCGCCCTTCATGGCCTCGTCGATGTCCTCGGCGGTGGCGTAACCCGACTCGAGCATCCGGACCGCCGACGTGAGGTACGGGATGAGCAGCGCGTTCACGATGAATCCCGCGCGGTCACCGGCCCGCACCGTCTTCTTGCGCAGCGTGTTCTTCGCGTAGTCGGTGACCGCGGTGACGGTCTCCTCCGACGTGACGAGGCTGACCACGATCTCCACCAGCGGCATCACCGGCACCGGGTTGAAGAAGTGGACGCCCACGACCTGCCCGGGACGCTGCGTGGCGTTGGCCATCTTGATCAGCGGGATGGACGACGTGTTGGACGCGAGGATGCCGGACGGCTTCACGACCTTGTCGAGCTTCTGGAAGATGTCGACCTTGAGGGATTCGATCTCCGGCGCCGCCTCGATGACGAGGTCGCGGTCGGCGAAGTCGTCGATGTCGAGGGTGACCCGCACCCGGGCGAGCGCGGCATCCGCGGCCTCCTGGTCGAGCTTGCCCGCCTTGACCCCGCGAGCGAGGGACTTCTCGATCCGGGCCTGCGCGGCCTCGGCGAACTCCGGCTTCGTCTCGAGGATGAGAACCGAGCTGCCGGCCTTGATGCATACCTCGGCGATGCCGGCACCCATGGTGCCGCCGCCGATCACGCCTACTAGTTCCACAAATTCTCCTCACGTAGCCGTGCGTGGTTGGCGAGTCCAGAGACTCGCTAACCA
>NZ_JBHUSF010000516.1:0-3726 GCF_042673295.1 Rhodococcus sp. NPDC057014 | reverse complement strand
GACCACCCGGACGTCCGGAGTATCGCCGACGCGTACCTTCGCCGGTGTTCTCATCGCTGCTCTCCTCGTTCGATCAGGACTTCCTCGAGCCGGACCACGGGCTCGCCGCCGGTGTCGACGTACTCGGTCTCGAGGGTCACGACGCGCATCGTCCCGCCGCGCTTGCCTTCTCGCAGCTCGTCGGCCACGACGCGGCGGGTGCCGACCACGTGGTCGCCGGCGGTGAGCGGTCGCAGGTACGTCCACGTGACCGAACCGACCACCACCCGGGCGAGGGCCAGGCCCAGCGAGTCGACGAACGCGCGCTGGTCGCGCTGGTGTCCGGCGACGACCGTGTGCGTGAGAGTGGCCGGCACGTCGGGGAATCCGGCGTCGCGCGCGACGGCCGGATCCGTGTGGACGGGATCGGTGGTGAACGTGGCGCGCGTGAATTCGCGGATCTTGCCGCGTTCGACGTCGTATTCGACGCGGTCGACGACGCCGGCAGGGAGTGGGTCGGACATCCGGGCCTCCTTTTTGGACTGACCTATAGTATCATTGAGCCTAAATTCGTGAGGAGGGTGCAATGGAGCTCGCTGATTCCCCAGACGAGGCCACATTCCGTGCAGAAGTCCGGGAGTGGGCCGAAAAAGCGGTCCCGACGCTGCCGTGGCCGGAACCGGTCGATCTGGTCGACAAGGTGCCGTTCTGGCAGCAATGGCAGCGGCTGCTCTTCGACGCCGGCTACGGCGGGATGTCGTGGCCGAAGGAGTACGGCGGCCAGGCCGCCGACCCGATCCGCAAGGCCATCTTCACCGAGGAGATGGACCGGGTGGGCGCACCCGAGCGCCTCAACACCATCGGTGAGGACTTCGCCGGCCCGACCATCATCGACTTCGGGACACCCGCACAGAAGGAACGGTTCCTTCGACCGATCCTGGCCGGCGACGAGATCTGGTGCCAGCTGTTCTCGGAGCCGGATGCCGGGTCCGACCTCGCCTCCCTCCGCACCAAAGCCACCAAGGTGGACGGGGGCTGGAAGGTCAACGGGCAGAAGATCTGGACCAGCCGCGCGCACATCGCCGCCCACGCCATCCTGCTCGCCCGCACCGGTGGCGGTCCGCGGCACAAGGGCATCACGTACTTCCTCGTCCCGATGGACAGTGAGGGAATCACCGTGCGACCGCTCGCGCACATGCTCGGCGAGGCGGAGTTCAACGAGGTATTCCTCGACGACGTGTTCATCCCCGACGACCTCGTCGTCGGCGAGGTCGACGGCGGCTGGAAGGTCGCGATGGGCACGCTCGCCTACGAGCGGGTGGCGATCGCGACGGGCCGCGTCAACACCAAGCGTGCCGTCGACGACATCGTCTCCGACATCGCGGGAATGACCGACGACGCCGGTCGTCCGCTCGGCGAGGATCCGGTGATCCGGCAGAAGGTCGCCGATCTCTACGGCCGGGCCCTCGTGCACTACCTCATCGGTCAGCGCGTCATCACCCTCGCGGCCAACGACGGCCCACCGGGGCCGGTCACGTCCATCGGCAAGCTGTTCTTCTGCCCCCTCGTCGAGGAACTCGCCGACTTCCGGCTGTCCCTCGAGCCGGTGGGCGGGCAATTCGCCCTCGACGACGAGCCGCAGAAGACGGCGCGGTGGCAACGGCTCGCATATCAGGCCCGCGGCACCGCCATCGCCGGCGGTTCCACCTTCATCCAGCGCAACATCGTCGCCGAGCGCATGCTCGAAATGCCGAGGAGCTGACCGTGTCCGACTACACCTGGCGCCCCACCGACGAGTACGTCGAGAACGCCAACGTCACCCGGCTCGCCCGCGCCCACGGACTCTCGGGCCTGGGTGAACTCCGCGCCCGCTCCGTCGCCGACGTGCGGTGGTACTGGGATGCCGTGGTCCGCGACCTCGGTCTGCCGTTCCGATCGCCGTACCGCGAGGTGCTCGACACCTCACGCGGAATCGAGTACCCGGAGTGGTTCGTCGGGGGCACGTCCAACGTCGTCGACGCGTGTCTGGAGCGGTGGCTCGCCGATCCCGCGGTCGCCGACCGGACGGCCGTCGCGCACGAGGCCGAGGACGGCACGGTCCGCAGTCTCTCGTATCGCGAACTCGCGGCGGACGTCGAGCGGGCCGCGGCCGGACTGCGGGAACTCGGCGTCGGCAAGGGCGACGCCGTCGCCCTCTACCTGCCGATGATCCCCGAGGCGGTCGTGTCGGTGTATGCCGTCGCGCGGCTCGGTGCGGTGCTGGTTCCGCTGTTCTCCGGGTTCGCTCCGAGCGCGATCGCGTCCCGCATCCAGGACGCGGACGCCAAGGTGGTGATCGTCGCGGACGGAACGGTCCGCCGGCGCAAGTCCGTCACGATGAAACCGGCCCTCGACGACGCGCTGGCCTCGTGCCCGACGGTGCAGTCGGTCGTCGTGGTCGAGAACATCGGCGTCCCAGTCGATTCCACGGATCGCGACATCTCCTGGGGCAAGCTCCTCGGCAACGCCGGTGACCCGGGCCGGGTGGAGGCGATGGACGCGGGCGAGCCGTTCGCGCTGGCGTACACGTCCGGTACCACCGGCAAGCCGAAGGGTGCCGTCCACACCCACGCCGGGTTCCTCGTGAAGACGGCCAGCGAGGTCGCGTACTCGTTCGATCTGAAGCTCGGCGGCGTGTTCTGCTGGATCACCGACATGGGCTGGATCATGGGCCCGCTGTCGATCATCGGCACCCACGCCAACGGTGGAACCCTCGTGCTGTACGAAGGTTCGCCGGACGTGCCGGACACCGACCGGTTGTGGCAGCTCGCACAGCGTCACCGGGTGACGATGCTCGGTGTCTCACCGACGCTGATCCGTACCCTGCGCGGACGGGACACGGACGTCGCGGCACGGTACGACCTGTCCTCCGTGCACACGATCGGGTCCACCGGCGAGCCGTGGGACCCGGACTCGTACGAGTGGCTCGCGCGGGACGTGTTCGGCGGCCGGGTGCCGATCATCAACTTCTCCGGCGGCACCGAGGTCGGCGGCTCGTTCCTCGCGCCGTATCCGGTGGAGCCGATCCACAGCTGCTCGCTGGGCGGTCCGTCCCTGGGTATGGACGTCGACGTCGTCGACGACGCGGGACGCTCCTTGCGCGGGGAACAGGGCGAACTCGTCTGCAGGCAACCGTGGCCGTCGATGACGCGCGGGGTGTGGAAGGACGAGGAACGCTACCTGGAGGCGTATTGGTCCACGTTCCCCGGCATGTGGCGGCACGGCGACTACGCCCTCGTCGACGACGACGGTCAGTGGTACATCCGCGGCCGATCGGACGACGTCATGAACGTGGCGGGAAAGCGTCTCGCGCCCGCGGAGGTCGAGGCCGTACTGACGGCGCACCCGGCGGTGTCGGAGGCGGCGGCGGTCGGTGTCCCCGACCCGAAGAAGGGCGAGGCGGTCTGGGCGTTCTGGGTTCCCCGCGCGGACACCGACACGACGGACATCTCGGCCGAACTCGTCGCCAGCGTTGCCGCGGAACTCGGGAAACCGTTCGCGCCGAGCGCTGTTCACCAGGTGTCGCGCCTGCCGAAGACCCGGTCGGCGAAGATCCTGCGCCGAGCGGTGCGGGCCGCCGCGCTCGACATCGATCCCGGGGACCTGTCGGGTGCCGAGAACCCGGAGGCCGTCGACGAGATCCGCGCAGTGGTGGCGGGGGCAAGCAACGCAGCGTCGTGAGTACAACGAAGGCCCCACACCGCACGG
>NZ_JBHUSF010000515.1:0-3727 GCF_042673295.1 Rhodococcus sp. NPDC057014 | reverse complement strand
GCCGGTCGGTTCACGCCTCTATGATTGCCGTCACACCCTGGCCGCCGGCGGCGCAGATGGAGATCAGGCCGCGGCCCGAACCCTTCTCCGCGAGCATCTTGGCGAGCGAGGCGACGATGCGGCCGCCGGTGGCGGCGAACGGGTGGCCGGCCGCCAGCGACGAGCCGTTGACGTTGAGCTTGCTGCGGTCGATGGAGCCGAGTGCGCCGTCGAGCCCGAGGCGTTCCTTGCAGTACTCGTCGGATTCGAATGCCTGCAGCGTCGCGAGCACGACGGACGCGAAGGCCTCGTGGATCTCGTAGAAGTCGAAGTCCTGCAGGGTGAGGCCGTTGCGGGCCAGCAGGCGCGGGATGGCGTACGTGGGCGCCATGAGCAGCCCGTCCTTGCCGTGGATGTAGTCGACGGCCGCGGTCTCGGAGTCGACGAGGTGCGCGAGGACCGGAAGCTTGCGCTCGGCGGCCCATTCGTCCGTGGAGAGCAGGACCGCGGACGCACCGTCGGTGAGCGGGGTGGAGTTGCCCGCCGTCATGGTCGCGTCGCCCGCCTTCACCCCGAAGACCGGCTTCAGCTTGGCGAGCTTCTCGGCGGTGGAATCGGGTCGCAGGTTGTCGTCGCGGGTGAGGCCGAGGAACGGGGTGACCAGATCGTCGAAGAATCCGCGGTCGTAGGCGGCGGCCATGTTCTGGTGGCTGGCGGCGGCCAGTGCGTCCTGATCTTCGCGGCGGACGCCGAACTCCTTGGCGGTGATGGCGGCGTGCTCGCCCATGGACAGGCCGGTGCGGGGTTCGCCGTTGCGCGGGATCTCGATGCCGAGCATGGACGGGCGGACGTTGCCGAGGAGTTTGATGCGATCGCCGGTGCTCTTCGCGCGGTTCAGGGACAGCAGGAATTCGCGGAGTTCGTCGTTGACGCCGATCGGCGCGTCGGACGTGGTGTCGACGCCGCCGCCGACGCCGGCGTCGATGCGGCCTGCCGCGATGGCGTCACCGACCGCGACGATCGACTGCAGCCCGGTGCCGCAGGCCTGCTGCAGGTCGAAGGCCGGGGTGTAGGGGCTGAGGGCGCTGCCGAGGACGCATTCGCGCATCAGGTTGAAGTCGCGGCTGTGCTTGAGGACGGCGCCGCCCGCGACGAGGCCCAGCTTCTCGCCCTGGAGGTGGAAGCGGCTCACCAGTCCGTCGAGGGTGGCGGTGAACATGTCCTGGTTGGACGCCCGCGCGTACTTGCGGTCGGAGCGGGCGAACGGGATGCGGTTTCCGCCGACGATCGCGACGGGACGCTGCTGCTTTCCGCCCGGCTTCGGGGCCGCAACGGAGTTCGAGTTGGTGCGAGCTTTGCTGGTCACTGACGTCTCCAAGGATCTGGTGCGATTACCTGTTGGCTACTATTCTTACTCAGGAGTAAGTTACTTGTCGACACCGCACTCCACTCGGTGCTCGGTGACTGACCGCCGAACGACGACAGAAGGTAGGACCGTGGCAGCCAGCAAGGGAGCTCCCGACCTCTATTCCCAGTTCCTCTCATCCGCACCCGGCGCGTTCATCGCCGCGAAGGCGGGACTGCCGCGGCCCGAGAACCTGCGGCGATACAAGCACGGTGAACCGGCACTCGCCGGCCCGGTCCTGATCGGCGGCAAGGGCCGCCTCGTCGAGCCGCTGCGCGAACTCCTGTCCGACTACCCCGCCGCGGGCGCGGGCGACGACCGGTACGGCGCCCTGGTGTTCGACGCCACAGGCATCGGTTCGATAATCGAACTCGAGCAGCTGTTCGAGTTCTTCCAGCCGGTCATCCGCAACCTCGCACCCTCCGCGCGCGTCGTCGTCATCGGAACCACCCCCGAGGAGACGTCCGACGTCGACGAGCACATCGCCCAGCGCGCGCTCGAGGGCTTCACCCGCAGCGTCGGCAAGGAAGTCAAGCGCGGCGCCACCGCTCAGCTCGTCTACGTCTCGCCGAACGCCGCCCCCGGACTGTCCGGTCTCGAATCGACGCTGCGCTTCCTGCTGTCGGCCAAGTCCGCGTTCGTCAGCGGCCAGGTCATCCGCGTCGGGTCCGAGGATTCCGTCGCACCCGCCGACTGGGACAAGCCGCTCGACGGGAAGGTGGCCATCGTCACCGGCGCGGCCCGCGGCATCGGCGCGACCATCGCCGAGGTCCTCTCCCGCGACGGCGCGCACGTCATCTGCGCAGACATCCCGGCAGCCGGTGAGGCGCTGTCCGAGACCGCCAACAAGGTCGGCGGCACCTCCCTCGCCCTGGACGTGACCGCGGACGACGCCGCCGACAAGCTCGCCGAGTTCGTCCTCGAACGGCACGGCGGCGCAGACATCATCGTCCACAACGCCGGCATCACCCGCGACAAGACGCTCGCCAACATGGACGAGGGCCGCTGGAACATGGTGATCGGTGTGAACCTCCTTGCACCGCAGCGCATCACCGACGTCCTCGTCGCCAAGGGCGCGCTGAAGGAAGGCGGCCGCGTGGTCGATGTCTCCTCCATCGCCGGGATCGCGGGCAACCGGGGCCAGACCAACTACGGCACCTCCAAGGCCGGTGTCATCGGACTGGTACAGGCGTCCGCGCCGGTGCTCGCGAAGAAGAAGATCACCATCAATGCCGTCGCGCCGGGCTTCATCGAGACCGCGATGACCGCGGCGATCCCCTTCGCCACGCGCGAGGCCGGACGCCGCATGAGTTCGCTGCTGCAGGGCGGCGAGACCGTCGACGTCGCCGAGACGGTCGCGTACTTCGCGAGCCCCGCGTCGAACGCCGTCACCGGTCAGATCGTCCGCGTCTGCGGCCAGAGCCTGCTGGGCGCCTGATGTCGGGCAAGGTCGTGCAACTCACGGAGAAGCCGGGCACGCTCGACATCTACACTCGCGCCGTGCGCAGCGCGCTGCCGGTCATCGGTGCGAGCGGGCACAGCGCCCCGGACACGACGCTCGTCCTGAACGGCGTGCGCGTGGATCCCGACAACCTGGCGGCGTACGACCGGGTGACGGGGCTGCGCTTCGGCGACACCCTGCCGCTCACGTACCCGTTCACGCTGGTGTTCCCGGTGGTGATGAAGCTGATGGTGTCGGAGGGTTTCCCCTTCCCCGCCATCGGTTCCGTGCACGCGGAGAACGTCATCGAGCAGTTCCGCCCGATCTCGGTGGTCGAACCCCTCGACGTGTCGGTGCACGCGGAGAATCTGCGTGAGCACCGCAAGGGGCTGCTCATCGACGTGATCAGTGAGATCCGGGTCGGACGCGAGCTGGTGTGGAAGCAGACGTCGACGTTCCTGCGTCAGCAGAAGACGTCGCTGTCCGGTCAGCCCGGCCCCGAGCCGAAGGCCGAGGAGGAGCCGCCGCGCCCGCTGCGGACGCTGCGGGTCGATCAGAAGACGATCGGCAAGTACGCGGCGGTGTCCGGCGACCGGAATCCGATTCACGTGTCGACGTTGGGCGCCAAGGCTTTCGGGTTCCCGAAGACCATCGCGCACGGCATGTGGAGTGCGGCTGCGGTCCTGGGGTCGGTGGAGGGCCGGATCCCGGACGCCGTCACCTACAGCGTGCGTTTCGGCAAGCCGATCCTGCTGCCGTCCACGCTGAACGTGTACGCCGATCGGACCGGCGACGGCTGGGATCTGTCGATCAAGCACCCGAAGAAGGGGTACCCGCACCTCACCGCGACGCTGCGTTGACGGGGGACGAACGGGACGCTCGTTCGATCTGATCGAACGCTG
>NZ_JBHUSF010000514.1:0-3782 GCF_042673295.1 Rhodococcus sp. NPDC057014 | reverse complement strand
GTGGCAATGCGTGCTCGGGCACACATTGCCACTCACCTCCGGGTCAGACGCTCGCGACGCCCGGCGCCAGGAACCGCTTGCCGTTGACCGCCTCGGACGTGCCGGTGCGGTCCAGGTACGGCGTGATGCCCCCGTTCCAGAAGCCGAACCCGCCGCCGAGGATCAGGCAGAGATCGATGTCCTCGGCCGCCGCGACGACACCCTCGTCGAGCATGATCTGGATCTCCTCGGCGAACGCGCGACGCGTGCGCTCGAGAACCTCCGCGGACGTGGACGCCTTGTCGCCCTGCTTCCACAGCGCCGCGACCTCGGGGTCGACGACCTGCTTGCCGTCGGCGCCGTAACTCCACACCGCCGGTTTCTTCGCCTCGACCAGCGCCTCGAGCCCGGGGGAGTTGTGGAACCGCTCCGGGTACGCCGCGGCGAGGGTCTCGCCGGTGTGCAACGCGACCGCCGGACCGACGAGCGCCAGCAGCGTGAACGGGGTCATCGGCATGCCGAGTTCGGCGATGGCGTTGTCGGCCACCTCGAACGGGGTGCCCTCGTCGACCGCGTTCATGACCTCACCGAGGGTGCGGATCAGGAGCCGGTTGAAGACGAACCCGGGCAGGTCGGCGGAACCGACGGCCGACTTCTTCAGCGCCTTCGCGGTGGCGAATGCCGTTGCCAGGGTAGCGTCGTCGGTCTTCCGGCCCTTGATGACCTCGAGCAGCGGCAGCACGGCCACCGGGTTGAAGAAGTGGAAGCCCACCACCCGCTCGGGGTGCTTCAGGTCCGCGGCCATCTCGGTGATCGACAGCGAGGACGTGTTGGTGGCAAGGATCGTCTCGGGGGCGATGTGCTCCTCGAGTTCCGCGAAGATCTTCTTCTTCAGGTCGAGGTTCTCGAACACGGCCTCGATCACGAAGTCGGTGTTCGCGAACGCCGCCTTGTCGAGCGACCCGGACACGAGTGCCTTCAGACGGTTGGCGGCGTCAGGGGACAGCCTGCCCTTGCCCTGCAGCTTGTCGATCTCGCCGTGGACGTAACCGACACCCTTGTCGATGCGCTCCTGGTCGATGTCGGTGAGGACGACCGGCACCTTCAGCTGGCGGACGAACAGCATCGCGAGCTGGCTGGCCATCAGACCGGCCCCGACGATGCCGACACCGGTGACCTTGCGTGCGAGCGACTTGTCCGGTGCGCCCGCGGGCCGCTTGGCCCGCTTGTTCACCAGGTCGAACGCGTACAGACCCGCGCGGAGTTCGTCGGCGAGCAGCAGGTCGGCGAGGGCCTCGTCCTCGGCGGCGAAGCCCTTGTCGAGCGACGCCGGGTCGGTGAGATCGGTGGTCCGGGCCAGCTCGAGGAGTTCGACGGCCTTGACCGGTCCGGGCGCGTTGTTCTTGGTCTTGCCCTCGACGATCGCCTTCGCGCGGGCGATCGCGTCGTCCCAGCCCGTGCCCCGGTCGATCTCGGGACGCGCGGGGGTGATCTCGCCGGCCAGGACCTGCGCCGCCCAGGCGAACGACTGCTCGAGGAAGTCAGCCGAACCGAACACCGCGTCGACGACGCCGAGTTCGAGGGCCTTCTTCGGGGTGAGCGTCCGGTTCTGGTTCAGCGCGTTCTCGACGACGACGGTGACCGCGTTCGAAGGACCGATGAGGTTGGGCAGCAACTGCGTTCCGCCCCAGCCCGGCACCAGCCCGAGGAACGTCTCGGGCAGACCCAGAGCGCCGGCGCTCTCGGAGGCGGTGCGGTAGTGACTGTGTAGCGCGACCTCGAGGCCGCCGCCGAGCGCGACGCCGTTGACGAACGCGAACGTCGGGACGGACGATTCGCGCAGCCGGCGGAACACCTTGTGCCCGAGGCGGCCGAGTTCGAGCGCCTGATCCCGGTTCGTGATGCTCGGAACACCCTTGAGGTCCGCCCCGGCGGCGAAGATGAAGGGTTTGCCGGTGATGGCGATCGCGACGGGGTGGGCGGCGAACGCCTCGTCCAGGGCCGCGTCGAGGGCCGCCAGGCCGCCGGGCCCGAACGACGACGGCTTGGTGTGGTCGAAACCGTTGTCGAGGGTGATCAGCGCGACGGGGCCCTCGATGCCCGGTACCGCGACGATCTTGGTGTACGCGTTGGTCACGACCTCGTCGGCGAATGCCGTTGCAATGTCGGTCATCTACTTGGCTCCATCGAAGTTCGGGTTCTCCCAGATCACGGTTCCGCCCATGCCCAGACCGATGCACATCGTGGTCAGGCCGTAGCGGACGTCGGGGCGCTGGGCGAACTGGCGGGACAGCTGGGTCATCAGGCGGACGCCGGAGGACGCGAGGGGGTGGCCGCACGCGATGGCGCCGCCCCACTGGTTGACTCGCGGATCGTCGTCGGCGATGCCGTAGTGCTCGAGGAATGCGAGGACCTGGACGGCGAACGCCTCGTTGATCTCGAACAGGCCGATGTCCTCGATCTTCAGACCGGTGCGGGCCAGCAGTTTCTCGGTGGCGGGCACCGGCCCGATGCCCATCACGGCGGGGTCGACGCCCTGGAACGCGAATCCGACCATGCGCATGCCGATCGGCAGCCCGAGTTCGAGCGCGGTGTCCTCACCGGCGAGGAGAGCGGCGGTGGCGCCGTCGTTCAGGCCGGCCGCGTTGCCCGCGGTGATGCGCCCCGCGGGACGGAACGGCGTCTTCAGCTTCGCGAGGTCCTCGAGGGTGGTGCCCGGACGCGGCGGCTCGTCCTCGGTGGCCAGCCCCCAGCCCGCGGCGGAGCGGGTGGCGACGGGTACGAGGGTGTCGGCGATGAAACCGGCCTTGCGGGCGGCCTCGTACTTGTTCTGGCTGGCGACGGCGTACGCGTCGGTGCGGTCCTTGGTGATGGTCGGGAACCGGTCGTGCAGGTTCTCGGCCGTGTTGCCCATGACCAGTGCGCTGGGGTCGACGAGGCGGTCGGCGAGGAAACGGGGGTTCGGGTCGGCGCCCTCACCCATCGGGTGGTGGCCCATGTGTTCGACGCCGCCGGCGATCACCACGTCGTACTGGCCGAATCCGATGCCCGAGGCGGTGGTGGTGACGGACGTCATGGCGCCTGCGCACATGCGGTCGACGGCGAAACCGGGAACCGTCTCGGGGAGCCCGGCCAGGATCGCGGCGGTGCGGCCGATGGTGAGGCCCTGGTCGCCGGTCTGCGTGGTCGCGGCGATCGCGACCTCGTCGATGCGCGCGGGGTCGAGTTGCGGGTTACGGCGAAGCAGCTCGCGGATGGTCTTGACGACGAGGTCGTCGGCGCGGGTCTCCGCGTACATGCCCTTGGGTCCGGCCTTGCCGAACGGAGTGCGGATGCCGTCGACGAACACGACGTTGCGTTGAGTTGTGGTGGATGGAGCCACGCGAATTCCTCCTGATGGAGCAGTTTGGTTCCGGATCACGGCCAGGCGTCCGGCCTCCAGACCAGCGTACCCCTACCGTTACTCGCGGGTAACTTAATGGGTACGTCATCGGGAATTCACGCGCTCACCCCGCGTGTCGGCGATCGCGATCAGTCGTCGCCGGAGCTCTTCTGCTCAGCCGCGGCGCGAAGCGCGGCTTCCAGCCGGGGCACGGTCAGCATCCGCTGCCAGGGTCGCGCCCCGCCCGCGTCGAGCACCCGGTCGATCGCCGCCGCGGCGCCGTCCTCGGGCGCCGCCCAGTCCCAGCACAGCCTCCGGACGAGTTCCGGGGTCACCAGGTTCTCCACCGGCACCGACACCTCCGCCCCGAGGGCGGCCAGCGCGGCGCGGGCCGCCGTCAGCCGCTCGGCAGCGTCGGGGT
>NZ_JBHUSF010000513.1:0-3786 GCF_042673295.1 Rhodococcus sp. NPDC057014 | reverse complement strand
TCGTGATCCGCTACCGCGAACACGTCAAAGCCTCGATCGAGATCCTGCAGGGGCAGATCAAAGACGCCGAGGACACCGCCCGGGCGGACAAGGCCACCCGGGAGAAGAAACTGACCCGCCTGCAGAACAACCTGCGGGTGGTCGAGAACAACATCACCCGCGCCGAAGCCCTGATCGCCGAACTGTCCACCCACCCCACACCCGCCGCCGACCCGGAAGGCGGGGATCCCCGGTGACCGCCACCCCCACCGCACCGGCCGTCGATCCGGTGCGCGCCGGCCTGGACCGGGCATTGCACGCGCTCGCCGCCCTGGCCCCCGACCTGGCCGCCCACGCCAACCGGATCGGACAGATCCTCTGGTCCCCGCCGCGGATCGTGATCGTCGGCCGCCTCAAGGCCGGGAAATCAACCCTGGTCAACGCCCTGATCGGGGCGCCGGTCGCCGAAACCGCCGCCCTCGAGGCCACCAGCATCGTCGCCGTCTACCAGGACGGCGCCCCCTCCCGCGCCGAGGTGGTCCTGCTGGACGGCTCCCGCCGCCCGCTGCACCTGTCCCGCGGCCACACCACCGACCTCGGGGTCGACCCCGAGCAGGTCGCCTACCTGCACCGGTGGCTGCCCTCGGCGGCGATCCGCGACTTCACCCTGGTCGACACCCCCGGCCTGGCCACCCTGACCGCCGAGAACGAGGCCCGCACCCGCCGGGTCCTCATCGACGGGTACGAGCAGACCCGCACCGCCTCCGTCGACGCCGACGCCGCGGTGTTCCTGTTCGACTCCGCCCCCCGCGCCGACGAGATCTCCTTCCTCAAACAACTCGGCTTCACCCCACTGAACACCCTCGGCGTCCTCTCCCGCGCCGACGGGTTCGGGGAAGGCGCACTGGGGCAACGTAATCCGCTCGAGCACGCGATCGCCCACGCCCGGGTCCTGGCGGACCGGCTCGCCGACACCGTCATGACGGTGATGCCGATCGCCGGGCTGCTCGCCGAAACCGCCCACACCGGGGCGCTCACCGAGGCCGACGCCCGCGCACTGGCGTCGCTGACCGGATACGGGCCGCTCGAGGTGCTCGACCTCCTCGACACCGACACCCCCACCGTGGTGCCCGCGGCGGTGCGTGATCGGCTCCTCGACCTGCTCGGCGAATACGGCATCGCCGCGGGCCGCGACGTCGCCGCCCACGGGGCCGCCACCCTCAACGACTGGCTGACCGCGCACTCGGGGATCCCCCAGTTGCGGGGCGTGCTCTCGGAGCATCTGGGCCGGTTCGCCGCCGTGCACCGGGCCAGCCGGATCATCCGCGAACTCGACCAACTCGCGTTCACCCACCCCGCCCGGGACCAGATCCGCGGCGTCGTGGACCAGCTGCGCCGCGACCCCGCACTGAACACCGTGGTGCTGTTCGAACACCTCAAGGCCATGCTCGAGGCCGATCCCCGCTCCCCGGTCACCACCGAACTGCGCCGGCTCCTCGAACACCCCACCCCGGCCGGGCAGCTCGGCCTCCCCGCCGGTGTGGGCCCGGACCAGGTGCGGGCGACCGCGCAGCAGAAGCTGAGCTGGGCGCACACCCAGGCGCTGTCGACGCTGACCGCGGCCGAGGACGCCGCCCTGATCGTGCTGCAACACGCCTACGCCGCCCTCGCCGCCACCTGAGACCCAACCCCAGGGCGGGCCGGGTCGGTGGGGGTGTGTGCGCGTCGGCGGGAACCTTTCGCCCGCGGCCCGCATCCAACCATCACCCGCCGAGAACGCTTTGTGGAAGGACCGACCCGTGATGTTCCACCGACCGCCGCAGCCACCGCCGCCACGCCGGCGTGACATGATGCCCGGGCGCGACCGCGCCGCACCGGCCGCCGCGCGCATTCAGTGGGGTTCGAGCACGAGGGGGATCAATGTCTAGGCCGGACTGGCTGCTGGGGATCGACTTCGGCACCTCCAACACCGCCGCCGCACACACCGGCGCGGTCAGCGGCGCGGTGGAAGCGCTGCAGCTCAGCCACAACCGCACCACCATGTCCTCGGCGGTGTTCGTCGAAACCCCCCACCAGATCGCGGTCGGCGACGTCGCCACCAACCGCGCCGAAACCAACCCCGCCGCCTACCTGCCCTCCCCGAAACGGGTGATCGGGCAGGGCGTGGTCACCGTCAACGGCTACACGATCCCCTCGTCGGTGCCGGTCGCCGCGGTCCTCGACTCGGTGATGGCCCGGGCCCGCGCCGCGCACGCCGGGCAGGCCCCCGCCCAGCTGGTGCTCACCCACCCCGAGGCATGGTCCCCCCGCGAGATCCAGGTACTCCTCGACGCCGCCGCCCAACTCGGGCTCGACCCCTCCCAGGTCACCACGGTCTCCGAACCGCGGGCGGCGGCGCACTACTATTCGCGGTCGAACACCCTGCCCCCCGGCGCGAAGATCGCGGTCTTCGACTTCGGCGGCGGCACCCTCGACATCGCCGTGCTGGCCGCCAACGACCACGGCACCTTCGACGTGGTGGCCGCGCGCGGCGACAACGGCCTCGGCGGGAAGAACTTCGACGCCTACATTCGCCGGTGGGTCGATGAACAACTCGACGCCCGCAACCCCGAACTCGGTGACTACCTGCGGTCGGCGCCGATCGATATCCGGCACGCCCTCGACGATTCGATCCGCCGCGCCAAGGAACTGCTCTCGGAGGCACCGTCGGCGACCATCACCGTCGCCGGCGGCGGGCACACCGAAAAGTTCCAGATCACCCGGGAGGAGTTCGAGGAACTCATCACCCCGGCCTTGGAGAAGGCGGTCACCCTCACCCGCGCCACCCTTGCCGACGCCCACGTCACCGACCCCACCGGGCTGCACGCGCTGTATCTGACCGGAGGGTCCTCCCGGATCCCGATCGTCCAAGACCACCTCAAGGCACTCGGGCCGATCGCCACCCTCGACGACCCGAAGACCGTCGTCGCGCAGGGCGCCATCGCGGCCGCCGCCCCGATCGTCCGCGGCCTCGCCACCACCGCCGCAGCCGGCGGCGGGACCCGGTACACCCACCCCACCCCGCCGACATCTGCCCCCGAACGCCCCGGCGGGCCGGGCGCGACCGCACCCCTCCCGGACCGGCCGACCCCGGCATGGCACCCCACCCCCACCCCCACACCGGCGGCGGACACGGGTGCGGGCCACAAGAAGTGGACGGTGATCGGCGCCGCGGCCGCCGCCGCGGTCATCGCCGCCGGGGTGATCGGGGCGATCACCCTCACCGGCGACGACCACAGCGCCGCCGATCAGCCCGCTGTCACCGACACCGCCGCGGCCGGGGACACCGCCGACGCGGAACAGGTCGGCGCCTCCGGCACCGGAAACACGCAGGTTCCCACCACGAAAGACACTGTGCTGGCCGCGCTTCCGGCGTCCCTGCGGTCAGATCTGGAGAACTGCAAGACCAGCGGCGAAACCGAGAACGGTGGACTGGAAATGCAATGCACCCTGAAAGAGGGCGCCGCGCTCACCGCCGGCATCTCCGACCAGGACTACCAGTCGATCATTCTCAGCGTCGACGCCGCCGAGGCGAAGAAACGGGTCCTCGGGATCCGGCAGGGCTTCCAGAACGACACCACCTCGACCGACAACGAAATCGTGGAGAACATCCCGCGGACCGCGGCCGCCCACATCGACGGTCCGGGCTACGCCGGCACCTACTCGATCTGGTACGCCAACGGCTCGACCGGGGTGATGGCCAGCTTCAGTGACGTCCAGGGCCTCGACGGCGCGAAGACGTTCCTCTCCCGCGCCGGACTGATCAAC
>NZ_JBHUSF010000512.1:0-3792 GCF_042673295.1 Rhodococcus sp. NPDC057014 | reverse complement strand
AGCCGCTGGGCACGGTCGCGGACGCCGGCGCAGCGGACGTCGACGCCGCGGTCGCGGCGGCGCGGCAGGCGCTGACCGATCCGGCGTGGAAGGCACTGGTGCCCGCCGCCCGCGCGCGGCTGCTGTGGAAGGTCGCCGACCTGATCGAGCAGCACGCCGACGAACTCGCCGAACTCGAAACCCGCGACCAGGGCCAGCCGCTCGGGGTCGCGAAGACCGTCAGCCTCACCATGGCTGCCGAGGTCTTCCGCTACTACGCCGGCTGGTGCACCAAGATCGAGGGCAAGAACTCGGCGGTGTCGATCCCCAACACGATGCACTACACCCGCCGGGAACCGGTCGGAGTGTGTGCCCTGATCACCCCGTGGAACTTCCCGCTGATGATCGCCGCCTGGAAGCTGGCCCCGGCGCTGGCCTGCGGCAACACGGTGATCCTCAAGCCCGCCGAACAGACGCCGCTGAGCACCGTGTTCCTGGCCCGGCTGTGCGTGGACGCCGGGTTCCCGCCCGGAGTCGTGAACTGCCTGACCGGCGGTCCAGAAGCAGGCAAGGCCCTCACCGAGCACGCCGACGTCGACAAGGTGTCGTTCACCGGGTCGACCGCGGTCGGTAAGCAAATCGTCGTCGCCGCCTCGGGCAACCTCAAGCGCGTCACCCTCGAACTCGGCGGCAAGGCGCCGAGTGTCATTGCGCGAGATGCGGATATCGACGCAGCGGTCGCGGGGAACCTGCAGGGCGCCCTGCTCAACAGCGGTCAGGTCTGTGCCGCCTACACGCGATTCTTCGTCGACTCGAAGCGGGTGGACGAGTTCACCGAGAAGATCGCCGCCGCGGCGGGCGCGCTGCCGATCGGTCCCGGCATGTCTCCGGAGACGGTGATCGGCCCGCTGGCCTCGCCCGAGCACGCCGACCACGTCGAGCGTCTCGTCAACGCCGGGGTCGCCGAGGGCGCGCAGCTGGTGACCGGCGGCAGCCGCGTCGGCGGAGAGTTGTCCGGCGGAAACTTCTTCGCGCCCACCGTGTTCTCGGGTGTGCGCGATGACATGACCATCGCCCGCGAGGAGATCTTCGGGCCGGTGCTGTCGATCCTGTCCTACGACGACGCCGACGAGCTCGCCGCCCGCGCCAACGACACCGATTACGGTCTGGCCGCCTGCATCTGGACCAACGACCTCGAGTTGGCGCACAACCTCGCCGCGTCGATCCACGCCGGCAGTGTCTTCGTCAACATGCTGCCGTTCCTCGATCCCGCCGCCCCGTGGGGCGGATTCGGCTCCAGCGGATGGGGCCGGGAGATGAGCTCCAACGCCATCGACGAATTCACCGAGACCAAGGGCGTCTGGGTCAACCTCGGCTGACCCGGGCCCCGAACGACCCACGGAAATCCCCACAGAACCAAGGACACCTGACACGATGAGCACCTCCACAACCTCGGCCTTCAGCTGGAACAAGGACGACTGGGCCTCGCTGAGCGAGATGGCCGACGGCTTCGACGAATACCGGCCCGCCTACAGCCGCGCCCTCGACGGCCGGGAACTCACCCTGAACGCCCGCTTCGTGGATTCGGGTGACGAGTTCACCCTCACCCACGCATTTTCCGAAGCAGAACTGAGCTGGCGTACCGGCGAGCAGGCCGGCACCGAGACCTACGAACTGTTCGAGATGCAACCCGGACTGTTCTACCTCCACTACCGGCGCAGCGGCGAGGACCACCCGGTCGTGGTCAGCGCCGCACTCGATCTGACCACCGGTCAGGTCACCGGCGCGGTCGGCGAACTCGGACTCGGCTCCAACCCCCACCTCGCCCGCCAGCGGTGGTTCCAAGGCCAGATCGCCGGCAGCGCCGCCACCTCAGCCGACGCCCACGAGCCGACCGACGAGCTGATCGGGCGCCGGGTGCGCTACGCCTACAGCCGCGACGACGTCTACGACCACGTCTATCTCAACGAGAACCTCTTCACCTGGCTGTGCATCGGCGGCGCCGAGCTCGGTGTGGGTGACACCGACAGCTGCACCTACTGGAAGCTGCGCGAGCACACGTACCTGTTCTCCTGGCTGGAGAAGAATGTCGGCGTCGAGGGCATGGTCCTGGTCGACCTGAACGCCCTCCGCACCGTCGGCATCCAATTCGGCATCGACCAGCAGAGCGGTGATCTGGTCAACATCACCATGGGCTCGTACGCGCGCGAATTCGAACGCACGCCGTCCGTCGACGACGCCCGCCCCGGACCCACGGCCTGACGCGGATCCGTCCGCCAACTGTCACCCACGAACACGCCGCGACACCCACCCCGCACTACCCCGCGAATGTCTTTCTTCGGAGGCTCCCATGTCCACCCCTCCCCACCAGGCCGTCCCGCCGCAGAACACGGGTCACGACGAGCCCCCCGGGGAGGGGCGGGCGGGGTTGCGGGCCGGCAGGCTCGGGGTTGCGGCGATCGTGTTCTTCGTCGTCGCCGCAGTCGCCCCGATGGCCGCGATCGTCGGCGCCTCTCCCGTCGTCTTTTCCGTCAACGGCGTCGCCGCCCCCGCGACGTATCTGCTGGCGGCCCTGTTGTTCGTCGTCTTCTCCGTGGGGTACGTGACGATGAGCCGGCACATCACCAATGCCGGCGGCTTCGTCGCATACATCGCGCAGGGATTCGGGCCGCGACTGGCCACTGCCGCCGCCGGGCTGGCCATCCTGGCCTACACGGCGCTGCAGGCGGCCCTGTGGTCCCAGTACTCGGTGTTCGCGCAACAGTTGATCACCGACAAACTCGGTGTCGACGTGCCGGCGTGGGTGCTGCTGTTCGCCACCTTGGCCGTGGTCACCGCACTCACCGTCCGCGGTGTCGACGTCAGCCTGAAGGTACTGGGGCTGCTCGTGTTGCTCGAGGTCGCCGCCTTCGTCGTCCTGGACGTCGCGATCATTTTCGGGGGCGGCGTCTCGGGGAACTCGCCGGCGGCCTTCGATCCGTCCGCGCTGGTCGGTCCCGGGCTCGGTGTGGCATTCCTGTTCTGCATCACCTGCTTCACCGGTTTCGAGGCCACCGTCGTCTTCTCCGAGGAGGCGAAGGACCCACACCGCACCATTCCCCGCGCCGTGTACACCTCGATCGCGTTCATCGGCGTCTTCTACGCCCTGACGACCTGGGCGCTGGGCAACTCGGTCGGCGCGGACGCCGTCCAGGCCGCCGCCACCGACGACCCGGCCGGATTCGTGTTCGCCATCGCCGAGTCCGAAGTCGGTGCCTGGTTGAGCACGGTGATGGAAATCCTGGTGGTGACCAGTTTCATCGCCATGCTCATCGGTTTCCAGAACATGTTCTCCCGCTACCTCTATGCGCTGGGACGAGCGAAGGTGCTGCCGCACCGCCTCGGTGAAGCCAACGCCAAGACCGGCACCCCCGCTGCGGCCGCCCTGGTAGTCGGCGTCGCGCTCGCGATCATCCTCGCCGTCTTCGAACTCGCCGGCGCGGACCCGATCACCGTCACCTTCAGCTGGTTGCTGTCCCTGGGCACCGTCTCGCTCATCGTGATCCTCGCCCTCACCTCGGCGTCGATCATCGCCTTCTTCGTCCGCACCCGCCTGGAGACGAGTATCTGGAAAACCACGGTGGCACCCGCCGGCGCACTCCTCGGATTCGCGGTGGTCGTGTGGCTCGCCGTGCAGAACTACGACGTCCTGCTCGGCGGACAGGGCGGCGTCGCACGATGGCTGCTGCTGCTGATCCCGCTCTGCGCGGCACTGGGATTCTGCTGGGCGGCACTACGCCCGAACATCGACTACCAAGCCGAACTCGTCTGAAC
>NZ_JBHUSF010000511.1:0-3794 GCF_042673295.1 Rhodococcus sp. NPDC057014 | reverse complement strand
GTCTCTGTGCGGGCCCTCGTCGTTTCTCGGCGGATCGGTTCCGCGATCCGATGGCGAAGTGTTCGCCGCGATGGCATCGTGGGGAAGATGACCATGCCGGACAGCACGCCAGAAGGATCCGACGGCGAGTACAGCCTGGACGAAGAGGACCAGCTGCAGCCGGAGGACACGTTGGTCGACCGAGGTGTGGACGACGTTCTCGACGAGGGGTATTCGCCGCCGGAGAAGCCGCTCGGGTTGGACGCGTTCGGAACGACGGCCGCCGAGCAGCGCGACGGGGAGACCCTCGATCAGCGGCTCGCGGAGGAAGAACCGGATCCGGCGTTCGAGGAGGACGACGACACGGAGATCCTCGACGACAACGAGGTCGGACGGCAGCGGTCAGGCAGGCTTCTCGCCGAGGACGAGGGTGTGGGGGAGGACACGGAGAAGGATCTCGTTGCCTCCGACATCGGAATCGACGGGGGAGCGGCGTCGGCCGAGGAGGCCGCGGTCCACATCGTCGACGAAGAGTCCGATCTCGACGAACTCAGCTGACGCCCCGACCGGCGTCGTATCTCTCCTGCGCCGCCACCACGTCGGGTACGCGCGACTCGACCAGTTCGATCAGGTCGATCAGGCGTGAACCGACCTCGGCGCCGAGCGGCGTGAGGCTGTATTCGACCTTCGGCGGGATCGCCTCGAGTACGTCGCGAACGACGAGGCCGTCCCGTTCGAGTGCCTGCAGTGTCTGCGACAGCATGCGTTCGCTGACGCCGTCGACGCGTCGGCGGAGTGCGCTGAAGCGGTAGTTGCCCTCGGTCAGTGCCGCGAGCGCGAGCACACCCCAGCGGCCGGTGACGGTCTGCAGGGTCTCGCGCGACGCGCAGTTGCGTGCGAAGACGTCCGCTTCGAGGGTGCGGTCTTCGCTTTCCTGTGCGGGGTGTGCGGGCTCGGACATGCGTCCAGTGTATCCGACGAAATGGAAGCACTTACCTAAGTATTTGCACTTACGAAAAATTAGTGCATGATGGAAAGTGAGCTTGAACAGTCAACTCGCACCACTACGCGCTAGGAGTTCGTCATGACCATCGCCGTCACAGGAGCAACCGGACACCTCGGCAGGCTCGTCGTCGAGGCACTGCTCGACAGGGGAACACCCGCCGCCGACATCGTCGCCGTGGTCCGCACCCCGGCCAAGGCCGCGGACCTCGCGGACCGGGGGGTCGAGGTCCGGCAGGCCGACTACAGCGACCGCGCCGCACTCGAGACCGCAGTCGCCGGCGTCGACAAGCTGCTGCTCGTCTCCGGCAGTGAGGTCGGACAGCGGGTTGCCCAGCACACCAACGTGATCGACGCCGCGAAGGCCGCGGGGGTCGGTTTCGTCGCCTACACCAGCGTCCTCGACGCACAGAACAGCCCGCTCGGGCTGGCCGTGGAACACCGCGCCACCGAGGATCGGCTGGCGCAGTCCGGGATCGACTTCGCGCTGCTCCGCAACGGCTGGTACTGGGAGAACTACCTCGGCAGCATTCCCGCGGCAAGCGAGACCGGTGCGCTGTTCGGCAGCGCCGGGACGGGTGTCGTCGCCGCTGCCGCCCGCAAGGACTACGCCGAGGCGGCAGCCGCCGTCCTGCTCTCCGACGGGCAGGCGGGCAAGGTCTACGAACTCGGCGGCGACGAGCGCCTGACGTACAGCGAACTGGCGGACGTCATTTCCTCCGTCATCGGAAAGCCGGTGTCGTACAAGGATCTTCCGCAGGACGACTATGCCGCGGCGCTCGAGGGCGCCGGACTGCCCGCACCGATCGCGAGCATGCTCGCCGATTCCGATGCCGGCGTGGCCGTCGGCGCGCTCGACACCGAGAGCGGCGACCTGCAGAGGCTGATCGGCCGCAACTCGACCCCTGCCGCCACCGCCCTCGCTGTGAGTACTTCTTAACCGCCCGTGGTTAAGAAGTACTCACGGGCGTAAGCAACCCAGCTGCCGAATTCGGTGATGTCCGTGGCCCCGACGACCGCGTCGTGGGTGCAGCTGAAGCCCACCACGGCGCGGCCGTCGGACAATTCGACGCTCGTCAGGGCCATCGGGGCGGGCAACGCTGCGAGGAAGCTGCCCAGCCCCGCGGCGGACACGCGGAACAGTTCCCCGGAAATCGGGGAGCCCGCGCCGGGACCGCGGCGGACGAGGCCGGGCTTGGGCGGGGTGGTGTCGAGCGCGGTGAGCCGGTACGCGTCGGTGGTGGTGACGGTGTCGACGAAGCGGGCCCCGATGTCCTCGAGCTGGAAGTGCAGGGGCTGCCCGCGCAGGTGTGCGCCGAACACGGCCAATTCCACGCCCTCCTCGACGAAGGAGGGCGCCGGCACACCGACGAGCCGGGCGGCGAGGTCGACGGCCACCTGATCGGCGAACGCGGGCACCACGAACATGACCCCGAACGGTTCGCCGGCAGCGGTCGGGGCGCCCGGGACGGCGACCGCCGCCATGTCGAGCAGATTGCAGAAGTTCGTGTAGGTGCCCATCCGCCGGTTGATGCCGATCGGATCCGCTTGTACGGCAGCGATGGTCGGGTGTTCGGTGGTGGTGGGCAGCAGGAGTCCGTCGACACCGGCCAGCAGGTGCCGCGTCTGCGCCTTGACGCGGGTGAGAGTGTCGAGGTCGGCGGCGAACTCGTGGCCCGCCGGCGTGCGCGCCGACTCGACGATGGCGGTGACCACTGGGTCGGCACCCGCAGGCGCCGTGTCGAGGAATTGCCCGACGGCGGTGTACCGCTCGGCGACGACGGCGCCGTCGTACAGCAACCGGGCGGCATCGAGCAGCGGGGAGATGTCGACCGCCTCGACGGCGAACCCGCGGTCCGTCAACGATGCCACCGTGTCGGCGAACGCCGCGCGGTACTCCGGCGTCAGCAGGGCGAGGTTTGCTTCCGTGGGAATCGCGACGCGTGCGTGCGCGGGTGCGGCGAGCCGGACGTCGGACGGCCACGTGCGGCTGCGCGGGTCCGCGGTCGCGGGGCCCGACATGATGCGGGCGGCGGTCACGGCCGTGTCGAGTTCGGCGGCGAAGACGGTGACGCAGTCGTAGTCGACGCAGGCGGGAACCACGCCGTCGGCGGGAATGACGCCGAGTGTCGCCTTGATCCCGACGAGGCCGTTGAATGCGGCCGGGACCCGGCCGGATCCCGCTGTGTCGGTGCCGATTCCGATATCGGCGATGCCGAGGGCGACGGCCACCGCCGAACCCGAGCTGGATCCGCCCGACACTCGTTCGGGGTCCCACGAGCACCGGACGGCGCCGTACGGACTGCGTGTCCCGACCAGTCCGGTCGCGAACTGGTCGAGGTTCGTCTTCCCCAGTACGACGGCGCCCCGGTCGATCAGGCGGCGCACGGCACTCGCGGTGACGTCGGGGAGATAGGCGAACTCGGGGCATGCGGCCGACGTCGGGAGCCCGGCGACGTCGATGTTGTCCTTGACCGCCACGACCTTCCCGGCCAGGGGCAGGTGCTCGCCGGCGTCGAGACGGGCCTGCACGGCAACGGCATCGGCGTGGACGTCCTCGGCGGGCCGGAGGGTGATCCACACCTCCGGGCGGTCCGTCTCGGCGATCCGCCGGAAGGCGTCCTCGACCCGGGCGGTGGGGGACAGGGCGGCCTGTCCGCGGTTCACGGCATCGACAGTCATCAGTTTTCTGCTCCAATCACGACGAGAGGGGTGCCCGGTTCGACGATCGCGCCCGGTGACACGAGGACTTCGAGGACCGTGCCCGGCGAGGTGAACGCGACCGGCATCTCGAGTTTCATCGCCTCGAGCAC
>NZ_JBHUSF010000510.1:0-3860 GCF_042673295.1 Rhodococcus sp. NPDC057014 | reverse complement strand
CAGGACAACCTGGCCTACGAACCGGACAAACACGGCGCCCTCCAACGGCTGATCTCCCATCAACAACGGGCGGCTTGACACAGGGCAACTCATGCGTCCAGCATCCCGGCGAGCCGGAGTGCGGCGATGTCGCGCAGTTCCTCTGCGACAACGGCCAATTCGCTGTCCTCGTCATTGGCGAGCCTGCGGTCGAGGGCGGTGAGGACGTCGGACGTGCTGCGCCCGGCGGCGCGGATCAGGAAGACCCGTCCGAACTTGTCCTCGTAGGCGCGGTTGCCGTCGGTGAGCCGTTTCGTCGCCGCCGCGTCGGACGAATCGACGTTCGACTGTTCCGCGCGGGCCAGGTGTGCCTCGGCGTCGTCGCCGCCCGGGGGTTCACCGATTCGGGGGTGGCGGGCGAGGGCCAGTTCTATCTCCTTCGCGGAGAGGGGGCCGGCCCCGGTCCTGGCCGCGGTGAGCAACGAGGCGCGATCGGGGTACGGCCGGGCGGAGACGAGTTCGTCTGCCCACCGGGGGATGTCCAGGCAGATCCGTGCCCATTTCTTCGCCTCGGACTGTGAAGCCTCGTTGAATCGTCGGAGTCCTGCATCGAAAACCATGCGACCCTTCTTCCACAATGCGAAATAATGATTCCGTATAGAGAAGCGTGACAGGGGTCACAATTCGTGTCAAGACCCAAAATTGAATTAATCCAGATTCGGACATGGGGGAGGTTCGCGGCCGGGCGGAGGCGCGACGGGGCCCGGGGGTGGGCGCGAGGGAGTGTCCGGTGGGAAAGGCGTTGTCGGGCAACAGCTCACGGACAACGGGACGGCGGGACCTAGTTGTAGTTCCCAGGCAGGTTGTGAACGGCGTGGCGAACAGGAATAGGTGAGGACCTCCGGTATCGGTGTGGTTACCACACACACGCCGCTACCGAGAGGCCCTCATGACACACCGTAATGCCTTCCTGACTCCACGGGGACGTTCCGCACTCGCGCGACTGGTCCTCGAAGACGGCTGGTCGCTACGCCGGGTAGCGGAGCGGTTCCAGTGCTCGCCAGCGACGGTCAAGAAGTGGGTCGACCGCTACCGCGACGGCGGCGAGGCCGCAATGGACGATCACTCGAGTCGACCACGTCACTGCCCGCACCAGACCCCGACCCACACCGAACGACGGATCATCAAGGTGCGATTCACCCGCCGCTGGGGACCACACCGCATCGCCCACCACCTGCGCGTGGCCCGCTCGACCGTCGAAGCGGTCCTGCGCCGATACCGGATGCCGAAGCTGGCTCACCTCGACCAGGCCACCGGTCTGCCGGTCCGCCGGCCGCCGGCGCACCGCTACGAGCACGACGCACCGGGCGACCTGGTCCACGTCGACATCAAGAAGCTCGGCCGCATCCCCGATGGCGGTGGCCACCGCAAACTCGGCCGCGCCGCCGGACGTCGCAACCGCTCCGGAGTGGGTTACTCGTATCTGCATCACGCCGTCGACGATCATTCGCGGCTCGTGTACTCGGAAATTCTGTGCGATGAGAGGAAGGAGACCGCTTCCGGGTTCTGGTCCCGAGCGAACGACTTCTTCGCGGCCCACCACATCACCGTCACACGGGTGTTGACCGACAATGGATCCTGTTACCGTTCAAAAGCTTTCGCTGATGCTCTCGGCCCGGACATTGCGCACAAGCGAACCCGGCCGTACCGGCCCCAGACCAACGGCAAAGTCGAACGGTTCAACCGGACCCTCGCCGCGGAGTGGGCGTATGCAGAGACCTACCTCAGCGACGAGGCCCGCTCATCGACCTACGAAGCCTGGCTGCATGACTACAATCACCACCGACCCCATACCGGGATCGGCGGCAACTCACCCATCGACCGCGTCGGCGTTCACAACGTCCCCAGGAATTACACCTAGTCCTCGCTGTCGGCGTGGCGATTGAAAAGCCGGGGCAGCGCGAACCACAGCGTCGCGAACATCAGCGCGGCCACCACGCCGGTGACGATCGCGACCGGACCGCCCACTGCCACTTCGGCAATCAGGATCACGGTGCCGGTCATGGCGGCGGCCAGAAATCCGACACCCCACAGCGCGAACAGGTTGGCTTTGCGCAGGATGTCGGCCTGGTGGCCCTGACGGAACAGCACGCGATGCCAGACCGCCGGGGCGATGAGGAGCGCCGAGGACACCGTCGTCAGGAGCACCGTGACGAGGTGCAGCATGCGGAGGCCGAACGACTGCTCCTCGTACACCTCGGTGAAGGCGACCGCGAGGAGGAAGGCGAACAGGATCTGCACACCGGCCTGCGAGACACGGAGTTCCTGCAGCAGCTCGCTGAAATTGCGGGCGAGCCGCTGCGCGGGTGTCTCGGCGGTGCTCACCTCACGAGCGTGAGTACTCGGACGCCCTGCGGATCTCCTCGGGGGACGGGCGCACGCCGGTGTAGAGGACGAACTGTTCCGCGGCCTGCAGCGCGATCACCTCGGCGCCCGTGATGACGGTCTTGTGGCGTTCGGCCGCGGCCCGGATCAGCGGCGTGGCGGCGGGCATCGCGACCACGTCGAACACGGCGTCCGCCGCGTCGATCGCGTCGAGTGCGAATGCCAGATCCTCGGCCTCGGGACCACCGGCCATTCCGATCGGGGTGGCATTGATCAGGAGCCCGGGCCGCGCCGCGCCCAGTTCGGGCTGCCAGTCGAATCCGTACTGCTTCGCGACGGCGCCGCCGGTCTTCTCGTTGCGGGCGATCACGGTGACGTCGGTGAAACCGTAGTCGCGCACGGCGGCCACGACGGCCTTGGCCATGCCGCCGCTCCCGGCCACCGCCACCGACAGCGAGTGGGGCAACGCGTTGTCGCGCAACAGGTTCGCGATGGCCTGATAGTCGGTGTTGTAGGCGTGCAGCACCCCGTCCTCGTTGACGACCGTGTTGACCGACTCGATGACCGACGCCGACTCGTGCATCACGTCGACGTAGTCGATGATCTGCTCCTTGAACGGCATGGAGACACCGGTGCCGCGGATCCCCAGCGCCCGGATGCCGCCGACCGCAGCCTGGAGGTCGTTGGTGGAGAACGCCTTGTACACGAAATTGAGGCCCAGCTCGCCGTACAGATAATTGTGAAACCGGGTGCCGATGTTGCTCGGCCGGCCGGAGAGCGAGATGCAGAGAAGAGTGTCTTTGTCGAGCTGGTTCATCCGGTAAATACTAGTGGTGGGCTCCCATCCGTGCGCGTTCTCAGCTCCGAATACACGGTGACGACGGCAAAGGAGCAAGGCTGCGATGACGACCACGATCGGTGACCGGGACGAGGCGGCGCGGACGCCACGGAGACGGCGGCACCTGTTCTCGCGCGCGCTCGCCGGAGTGATCGCCGCCGGCATGGTACTCGGAGTGGGCGAGCTCCTGGCGGTGCTGATCGACCCGAATGCGTCGCCGTTCTACGCGGTCGGATCGACGACGGTGGACCGCAGTCCCGCCTGGGCCCGCGAGTTCGCGATCGACACGTTCGGCACCAACGACAAACCCGCGTTGTTCGTGGGCATGACGATCCTCATCGTGGCCCTCGCCGCGGTCGCGGGAATCGTCGAGCGCCCTCGCGCCCCGTTCGGCAGCGCGATCCTCGCGGCGCTCGGGCTGGTGGGAATCGTGGCCGCCACCCAGCGTCCCGGCGCCACCTGGATGTATGCGCTGCCGACAGTGGTCGGGGTCGTCGCCGGTATCGCGGTCCTGCGGGTGCTGACGGCCACCGCGCGGGCACCCGAGAATTCGGATTCCGAGGATTCGTGGTTGCCGCGCCGCACTTTTCTCCTGTTGGCCGCGGCCGCCGCCGCGACGGCCGCGGCCGCGGGAGCCGCGGGCCGGTACCTCGGGCAG
>NZ_JBHUSF010000509.1:0-3914 GCF_042673295.1 Rhodococcus sp. NPDC057014 | reverse complement strand
CCCCGCGAGCAGCACGCCCACCAGCGCGATCGAGCCCACCCAGACGGTGGAGATCGTGGCGAGGACGAAGGGGCGGGCGCCGACCTTCTTGATGGTGGCGATCTGGACGCCGGCGCCGAGGGCGAACATCGCGGCGGTGAGGAGCGCGGTCTGCAGGATCTTGGCGTCGGCGAGCAGACCCGCGGGCAGCAGGCCGGACGACCGGAGGCCGACGCAGGCGAGGAATGCGACGACGAACAGCGGGACGAGCGGCGGGCGCTTCACGTCGGCGTCGTCACCGGCGAGGGAGCGCTGCCGCACACTGAGCACGGCCATGACGGGTGCGAGCATGAGGACGCGGGCCAGTTTGACCACCGCGGCGACGCCGAGGGCGGCACCGCCGATCGCTCCACCGGCCGCGACGACCTGCGCGACCTCGTGGATCGACCCGCCCGCCCACAGGCCGGCGTCGGTGTCCGAGAGTCCGAGCGCCCGCGACAGCAGGGGGATCGCGGGGATCATGAGGGTGCCGAAGATGACGACGAGCGCGACCGCGGTGATCACCTCTTCCTCGTCGGCGTCCACCACCCCGTCCACCGCCGCGACCGCGGCCGCACCGCAGATCGAGAACCCGCAGGCGATGAGCAGTCGTTGCGTCCAGCTGAGGCCGAGCAGTTTGCCTGCGAACATCGTGCCGACGATGCCGAGACAGACGATCGAGACGACCACGACGATGACGCCCCAGCCGAGTCCGAGGATGTCGCTCAACATCAACTGCAGGCCGAGGAGGGCGATGCCGACCCGGAGCAGTTTCTTGGCGGAGAATTGCAGTCCCGGACGGAGGCGCTCGGGCAGGCGCGCGACGTTCGACAGTACGGCGCCGAGCACGATGGCGATCAACAGTGGGCTCACCGTCGGCAGGAACCGGCCGATGCCCATCGCGAGGGCGGTGGCGGCGGCGCACAAAGCCAGGCCCGGAAGGACAGTGGCCGTGGCGGTCTGCAGTCGCGGCAGCGTTCTCGTGCTCTCGACGCGCTGTTCCTCGGACTTCGATTCGCTCAGTTGACTGCTCATGCTCCTACGGTCCGTCATTGCGGCACTGTGCGATAGCCGTCATTTCGGCATGAACACATATCAATCAGATATGTCTTGCGTAATGGTCATATACTCGACGTATGTCCCGCAAATGGCCGGAGTTTCCGGTGCTCGAATTACTCGTCGGAGTCGACGACCACGGAAGCCTCAGCGCTGCCGCCAGACTCGCGGGAATGGCACAACCGAACGCGAGTCGCGCCATCAAGCAGCTCGAGCGCCAGTTCGGCATGACCCTGCTGCAGCGCAGCCCGACGGGTTCGATCCTGACGCCGCAGGGCACGGTGATCGCACACTGGGCGCGCCGGGTGCTGTCCGATGCGGGCAGGCTGCTCGATGTGGCCGAGGGGCTCCGCGCGGAACGTTCGGCCGAGTTGACGGTGGGCGCCAGCATGACGGTGGCGGAACATCTGATGCCGGGGTGGCTGGGGCAGTTTCGCCGGTTGCACCCCGACGTCACCATTCACCTGCAGGTACATAACTCGACTCAGGTGTTCGAGCGCATCGACAACAGGATCTGCGACGTCGGGTTCGTCGAGTCGCCGACGGTGCCGCGTCCGTTGAAGAGTCTCACGGTGGCCCGTGACCGGCTGGTCGTCGTCGTCCACCCCACCCATCCGTGGGCGCGGCGCCGAAAAGCACTGTCCGTCAGCGAATTGGCGCTGACGCCGCTCCTGGTCCGGGAACCGGGATCGGGCACCCGAACCACGCTCGACGTGGCGTTGCAGGAATACGAGCGTGCCGCACCGCTTCTCGAACTGGGCAGCGCCGCCGCGATTCGTACCAGCGTGCTCGCGGGGGTTGGGCCGGCGGTGATGAGCACCCTCGCGGTCGCGGAGCAGGTCGCCGCCGGGGAGCTGAAGGTGATCGACGTCGAGGGCCTCGAACTCGACCGGGTTCTGCGGGCCGTGTGGCGGGGCGCGCGTCAGCTCGACGGTCCCGCAGGCGAACTGGTGCGTCTGGTCCGCCGGGCGGGTGCCGAGAACTGACCGGCGCTCAGCCGAGGAGGAACGTTGCCGCGCCCGCGGCGATCACGAGCACGATGACGGCGGACCGGAACACACCCGGCGGCAGACGCCTGGCGATCGCCAGTCCGGCGACGTTGCCGATCACCGCCGCCGTCACGAAGATCGGGAGACGCGGCCAGAACATCGACTCCGTGATCTCGTCGTGGAACCACAGGACACCGAGCGCCATCACGTTGGCGACGATGAAATAGCCTGCGAGATCGGCGATGAACGCGAGCGGTGGCAGCCGCGCGCGCATCAGCAACAACACCGGGGGCGGCCCGTTGAGGGAGGTCGTGGTGCCCAGGTAGCCGCCCACGGAGCCGGTGAGGACGTGTGCGGCGGTGGAGGGGGTCCGGGTGGCCCGCGTCCGGGTCGGGAGCGCCATCGCGACCCCGCACAGCATGACCACGACTCCTGCCGCCGGCTTCAGATACTGCTCCGGCACCAACCCGAGGGTGACCGCACCCAGCCAGGCGCCGGGCAGACTGCCCCCACCGAGCAGTGCCACCCGTCCCCAGTTGATGTGTTCGCGCAGGTGATACGCCGCGCCGATCCGCGTGATCAGACCGGCGACGAGATTGACGAATACCACTTCGGGAACGGCGAATCCGATCATCAGCATCACCGGCGTCGCGATCAGGGCCGTCCCGAACCCGGTGGCCCCTCCGATGACCGAGGCGATGCCGATGCACAGGGCACCCACGAGGAGCATCGTCATCGCGACTCCCTTCTCGATCCGGTGGCACGGTCCCGTGCCGGTCCGCCGCTCAGTTGGCGAGGGATTGGACTGCGCTCACCAGCGCCATCAATTCGATGTCGCTGCCGGTGCACCCGCGGGACAGGTCGTTCCACGGCGCGGCCAATCCTTGCAGGATGGGCCCCAAGGCTATTGCACCGCCGAGCCGCTGGGCAATCTTGTACCCGATGTTGCCGGCGTCGAGGTTCGGGAACACCAGGACGTTCGCGCGGCCGGCGACCCGTGACCCGGGCGCCTTGGACGCGCCGATCTCGGCGACCAGCGCGGCATCGAACTGCAGGTCTCCGTCGACGTGCAACTGCGGGTCCCGGACGCGCACCCGTTCCGCGGCCTCGCGGACCTTCTCCACCCGCGGATGGCTGGCGCTGCCCTGGGTACTGAACGACAGCATCGCCGCGATCGGGGCCCGCTCGGTGAGCTGGAAGTGGGTGGCGCTGGCGGCGAGCGCGATGTCGACCAGTTCCTCGACCGTCGGGTCGGGGACGACGGCGCAATCTGAGAACGTCAGCTGCCTGCCGTCCGACAGCAACATCAGGAATGAGCTCGACAGGATGCTCGAACCCGGGGCGAGACCGACGATGCGCAGTCCGGCGCGCAGCACGTCGGACGTGGGTCTGCTCGCACCCGCGACTCCGGCATCGACCACCCCGGCGCGCACTGCCGCCGCGGCCAGGCAGACCGGGTCCGACAGCGCCGACTCGATCCGGTCGGGATATTTCGCGAATCCCGATGCGACGGCGTCGCGGATCGCGGGATCGGTGGCGGCCTCGTCCAGGTCGACGACGAGTTCCTCGGCCAGCGGAATGCCCGCGGCCTCGGCGGTGCGGCGGATGACGTCCCGCCGCCCGAACAGGCGCGGGGCGACGACACATTTGTGGTGCAGATGGTGCGCCGCACGGATCGCGCGTCCGTCCTCTCCGTCCGCGAGCGCGACGGTCCGGTTGCGGCCGCTCAGGGTGGCGGTCCAGTGGTCGATCAGAGACGAATCATTCAGTCGTGCAACGTCGGTGGGTGGTGCTGTGGTGGCGCCCGGGGCCATGGCCTCGCTCTCCCGTCGATACGAAGAGGGGTGGCGG
>NZ_JBHUSF010000508.1:0-3925 GCF_042673295.1 Rhodococcus sp. NPDC057014 | reverse complement strand
CCGGCGGTTAAGAAGTACTCACAGGGCGATAGCCTTTTTTGCATGCCCACAGCCCTGATCACCGGCGCCAGCCGTGGCCTCGGAGCCGCCATCGCCCGCGAACTCGCACCGACCCACGACCTCCTGCTCGGCGCCCGGTCGGCCGGGTCGCTCACCGGCATCCTCGCCGAACTGCCGGCCGCGACCCCCTGGCCGGTCGAGCTGACCGACTACGACGCGGTGGCGGCGGCGTGCGCACCGATCGACCGGCTCGACGTCCTCGTCCACAACGCGGGCGTCGCCGACCTCGCGACCGTCGCGGAGTCGACCGTCGACCAGTGGCGGCACACGCTCGAGGCGAACGTCGTCGCGGTGGCCGAACTGACGCGACTGCTGCTGCCCGCCCTGCGCGCCGCAGGCGGGCACGTGGTGCTCATCAACTCGGGTGCCGGCATCCGCGCGAACGCCGGCTGGGCGTCGTATGCGGCGAGCAAATTCGCGCTCCGGGCGTTCGGGGACGCACTGCGGCTGGAGGAGCCGTTACTGCGCGTCACATCTGTTCACCCCGGCCGGATCGACACCGATATGCAGCGTGCCATCGTGGCCGGCGAGGGCGACGAGTACCGGCCGGAGAAGTACCTGCAGCCGTCGACGGTCGCAAAAGCCGTGCGTACCGCGGTGGAGACGCCGCGTGACGCGCACCCCACAGAAGTCGTGCTGCGGGTGCGCTGACAGCGGAGAAACCTGCGTGAGATACATCACAGATTGATCTCACAGAAAGGCTTTAAGCTGCTCACAATCAGTCGCCCTACAGTTCTTCTCATCAGCAGAGATCGCAAACGCGAGTCGGTTCCACCGAGCTGACTCCCAGGAGGTATTCCCACGATGAACACCGAACAGCGTATGCACAGCGACACCGTCGTCGCGGTCGACGGCGACGTCTTCGCGACGATGTTCACTCTCGATCTCGGTGACGGCGAGGTCGATCGCGACGCGGTCGAGCGGATTCACGGCGGCGAGTTCGACGAGTGGATCGAGGCGGCAGCGCGGTCCGGTCTGTTCACCCCGCAGGCGGTCGCGGCCCTGGTTCAGCAGTGGCAGGAGAACCCGAAGTCCCTGTTCGACGCGCTCCTCGTCGATGCCGACGAGATGACCCACAAGCGCTACGCGATCATCTGGGACGCGCTCGACGACGCCGACACGTTCGAGAGCGTCGAATACGCCTGACGGTCAGAACGGCCACGCGGGGACGGGCGGCAGGCCCTCCCGCGTGGGGCGTCCGATCACCCAGGCCAGCAGTTCGGTGCGCGGAAGATCCGGCACCCGGACGTCCGGATGCCGGGCGGCCAACTCGGGCAGCTCCGATTCCAAGGTCTGCTCCACGAACAATTCCGGCCAGTCGGCCACCGAGTAGTCGAGGCCGAGGTCCACGTGGTGGATCTCGAGTTCACGCCACCGCAGCACCGGCACCTGACGCGCCGGCACCCGCTGACGCCAGTTCACCGGCGTCTCGTACCGATCTTCGGTGATCCCGCGCAGCGACTCGATCACCCGCCGTCCCGCGAAGCGGAAATCGGCCACCAACAGTTCCGCCGGACGTCCGGCCCCCTCCTCGATCGCCGCGGCCCGCGCGGCCGGACCACCCGGATACATCTCCGGCGCCGCCTCACCGGTGAGCACCCCGACGGCGAACCGGTTGAGCGCATCGGCGTTCCTCGCGAGGTGCGTGACGACGTGTCCCCGGCTCCATCCCGGCAGCAGCGACGGCTCCCGCGCCTGATCGTCGGTCAACCCCGACAGCGCGGCCTCCACCGTCCGGTGCGATTCGGCAACAGCGTCGAGCAGTTCGACATACGACAGTGCGGCACCCGGTGACGTCATGCAGACGATGCTAGCGCGTGACACAATCGTGCCGCTACCGAGCCCGGCTGTCGGACAACGTGATTGAAACGTGTGTGCGATGTGACGAATCCGCTACGCAGGAGATACCGAGTAGGGCCGCATCGAAGGCATTGCTGCGCAGGCGGTCCGGTGGGGCGGCGGCTTCAGCGTGCGACGAAGTCGAGCAGCAGCTCGTTCACCTCTTCGGCCCGCTCCTGCTGAACGAAGTGGCCGGCGCCGTCGAGGAGGTGGATGCCGCGCAGGTCGGGAACGGTGTCGCGCATCCGGTCGAGGGCCTGCGCACCGCTCATCGCGAGGACGGGATCGCGTGCACCGGCCACGAACAGCGTCGGCACCTCGATCTGGGCAACCCGGACTCTCGCCGAGCGTTCCCAATTGGCGTCGTACGCCCGGTACCAGTTCAGGCCGCCGGTGAAACCCGTCCGGGTGAAGACCTCCACATAGTGTTCGAACTCGTCCTCCGTCAGCCACGACCACGGCAGGGGTGGGGCGTCGGGCAATACATCCAGGTACCCGTTGCCCTCCGACGGGTGCTGCCAGATGTCCAGGTAGCTGTAGTCGCCCGACAATGCATAGAACAGCCGCTGCAGGAAGCCGCGGGGGTCGCCGTCGAGTTCGCGGTCTGCGACCCCCGGTTTCTGGAAGTAGTGGATGTGCAGGAAGTGCTTGCGCGCCAGCGACGCATAGAGCTCCGACGGGCGCAGCGGGAAGCGGTCGGGCATGTAGGGAACGGCCAGCAGCACCAGCCCGGACACCCGTTCACGGTGACGGAGCGCGACGGTCCAGGCCACCGGAGCGCCGAAGTCGTGGCCGACGAACACGGCACGGTCGAGTCCGAGCGCGTCGAGCAGGCCGATCAGCGCGTCCGACACCCGCTCGTTGGTGTAGTCGTCGATGTCGCGGGGTACGTCGGTGCCGCCGTAACCGGGCATGTCCGGGGCGATGGCGCGGTACCCGGACGCCGCGAGGGCCAGCATCTGGTGCCGAAAGCTGTAGCCGAGGCCCGGGAACCCGTGACACAGGATCACGGGCGGACCGTCACCCAGTTCGCTGATCTGCCAACGGAATCCGTCGACCGTGACCGATCGTCCCGTCGACGTCGCCATGCTCCGAATCCCTCCACCGGCTGGAACGCGTTCTCGCAGTGTACCGTAACGGCGACGCCACTAGAATGCACGTGATTCGCAGTGGTAACCGTCGACCGGCCGGGGAAGTGGGGTGATGCGCAATGGTGGAGGCACGCTCCCGCCACGAGTTCGTCGCCGTCCAGCTGCGGCAGCGCATCATGCAGCGGCGGTATGCGGTGGGCGAGTCGCTGCCGAGCGAGAGCATGCTGTGCGCAGAATTCGAGGTGTCGCGCGGCCCGGTGCGCCAGGCCCTCGCGACGTTGAAGAACGAGGGGCTCATCCAGCTGTCCCAGGGCAAACCGGCCGTGGTCCGCAGCCACGACATCACTCAGACGCTGGACACGTTCACCCCGTTCACCCAGTGGGCGCACCGCACCGGACGCACCGCGGGCAGCCGCACGCTCGAGATCTCCCGCCGCCGGGTGTCCGAGCCCGCCGCCGCCGCGTTGGGGGCGGGGCCGGACGACTTCGTCGTCGAGGTTCTCCGCGTCCGGCTGCTCGGCGGCGAACCGACGATGCTCGAGCGGAGCACGTTCACCGACCGCGTCGGTTCCCTGCTGTTCGAGTTCGACGTCGACTCCGGGTCGATCACCGACTATCTCACCTCCCGCGGCGTCCGGTTCGAATCGATGGAGCACGTACTCGACGCCGTCGCCGCCACCGAGGCAGAGGCCGAACACCTCGGCATCGCCCCCGGCAGCCCGCTGTTGCGGGAACGCCGGACGTCGCGGGATCAGCACGGCGACATCTTCGAGTACGCCGACGACCGGTACCGGCCCGACCTCGTCGCCTTCAGCATCGTGAACGCCCGGACCGTCGACCCGCGGGGTCCGTCGGGCGACAGCAACGGCCCCTGATCGTCGGCGGCCGGCGTGCAATTCCGGTGCGACGAACGGGACGCTCGTTCGATCTGACGC
>NZ_JBHUSF010000507.1:0-3934 GCF_042673295.1 Rhodococcus sp. NPDC057014 | reverse complement strand
CGAGCACCTCGGCGGAGGGACCGACGAACGTGATGCCCGCCTCGGCGCACGCGGCGGCGAGATCCGGGTTCTCGGAAAGGAAGCCGTAGCCGGGGTAGATGGCGTCGGCGCCTGCCTGCTTGGCCGCGGAGACGATCTCGTCGACGGAGAGGTACGCCCGAACCGGGTGTCCCTCCTCGCCGATCTGATAACTCTCGTCGGCCTTCAGACGGTGGATCGAGTTCCGATCCTCGTACGGGAACACCGCAACCGTTCCAGCACCTAGTTCGTAGGCGGCACGGAAAGCGCGGATCGCAATTTCGCCACGGTTGGCGACCAGGACTTTGGAGAACATTGGAGCAAACTACCCCGCCGAAGACGGCCGTGGAGAACAGGCATCCCACATTGCAAGATTCTCCACAAACTTCACAAAGACGCCCCTGACGTGTGCGAATTCTGCAACAGACCCGAAACAGACGTGCGAAGTTCTCACGTTTTCTCCAAATATTCGATGCGGTCGGCGTCGAGCGCCGACGTCACCATCGCCGACAGCCCCGGGTGATTTTCGAGCCGCGGATCGACGGCGATCACCGACCGCGCGAACTCGGATGCCGCCGCAATGACGTCCTCGTGGCCGAGCAGCGACAACAGCCGCAGCGTGGATGTCGTGCCCGACTGCGCCGCACCGAGGATGTCGCCCTCGCGGCGGGTGGCGAGGTCGAGTTGCGCGAGTTCGAAGCCGTCGTTGGTCGACGCGACGTTCGACAGTCGCTCGTAGGCGGGGCCGCCCGGGTTCATTTCCGTGACGAGAATGCACAGGCCCTGGTGTCTGCCCCGGCCGACGCGGCCGCGCAGCTGGTGCAGCTGACTGACACCGAACCGGTCCGCGTCGACGATCACCATGATCGTCGCGTTCGGGACGTCGACGCCGACCTCCACCACCGTGGTGCACACGAGGACGTCGATGTCGCCGGCCGTGAAGTCGCGCATCACCGCGTCTTTCTCGTCCGCGGGCAGCCTGCCGTGCAGCAGTCCCACCCGCAGGTCGGGCATGATGTCGCCGCTCAGTTCCTCGAACACGTCGACGGCAGACTTCGTCTCGGGCGCCTTCTCGTCGAACGCGTCCTCGCCGTCGCCCTTCTCGCCGTCGCCGATGCGTGAACACACCACGTACGCCTGCCGCCCGTCGGCGACGTCCTCGCGGATCCGTTCCCACGCCCGCGCGACCCACTGCGGCTTCTGGGACGCGGGCACCACACTGCTCTTGATCGGGGAACGTCCCTTCGGCAGCTGGCGCAGCGTCGACACCTCCAGATCGCCGAGCACGGTCATCGCGATGGTGCGGGGGATCGGCGTCGCCGTCATCACCAGCAGGTGCGGGCTCAGGCCCTCCCGCGCCCTCGACCGCAGCCGGTCGCGCTGCTCGACGCCGAACCGGTGCTGCTCGTCGACGACCACCATCCCGAGGTTGAAGAATTCGACGTTGTCCTGGATGAGGGCGTGCGTGCCGATGACGATTCCGGCGTCGCCGGTGATCGCCTCGTTCATCGCCGTTCGTTTGGCGGCGACGCCCATCGACCCCGTCAGCAGCGCCACCCGTGTCGCCCTCTCGTGCGCCCCGAGTTCCCCCGCGGTCGCGAGGGAGCCGAGCATCGCCCGCAGCGACCGGGCGTGCTGCGTGGCGAGCACCTCGGTCGGCGCGAGCAGCGCGCACTGGTAGCCGGCGTCGACCACCTGGAGCATCGCGCGCAGCGCCACGATCGTCTTGCCCGAACCGACCTCACCCTGCAGCAGCCTGCTCATCGGGTGCGGTTGCGCCAGATCGGCGGAGATCTCGTCGGCGACCGAGTGCTGACCGTCGGTGAGCTGAAACGGGAGCATGCTCTCGAACACGTCCGCGATCCCGCCGGGCACGGGCGGGCACGCCGGGGCGACCCGCTCGGCGTTGTCGTGGCGGCGACGGGCGAGCACCAGTTGCAGCGCGGTCGCCTCGTCGAACCGCAGCCGGTCGTGGGCGTTCTCGACGTCCTCGCGGGTGTCGGGCAGGTGGACCGACCGCAGGGCTTCGTCGAGTCCGATCAGGTCCCGTTCGGCGCGGATGTTCTCGGGCAGCGGGTCGTCGACGTGGTCGAGCTGGTCCAGGATCTGGCGGACGCATTTCATGATCGTCCAGCTCTCCACGTCCCGGGTGGCCGGGTAGAGCGGTATCAGCGCGCGGTCGAACACCGACATGTCGACCCCGGCTCCGGCTTCCTGCGACGCCCGGGCGATGCCGGCGAGATCCCCGGCGCCGCGGATCCGGCCGACGCTCACGACGGGGTCCTCGCCGCCCGCGCGCGGTTCGGGAAGGACGAGGTAGCTGGGGTGGGTGAGGCTCCACTTGCCGCGGAAGTACTTCACCGTTCCCGAGAACATCGCGCGCACGCCGGGCTTGATCACGTGCTTGACCTTCTGCGGACTGAAGAAGGTGACGTCCACGTTCTGGGTGTCGGTCGACAGGACCACCTTGAGCATGCTTCCCGGCCGGTTCTTCATCTTCACGACGGCCGCGGACGTGACCCGGGCGATGATCGTGATGTGCTCACCCTCCGGCGGGTCCTTCTCCGCGAGCTCCCGGCCCTGCGAGGCGTACCGGTGCGGGTAGTGCCGCAGCAGGTCCTCGACCGTGCGGATGTCGAACGCTTCCTCGAGCGCATCGGCGGTCTTCTTCCCCAGCAGATGATCGAGCCGGTCGGACAATGTGGCCATCGAATTCCTCATTCCACCCCGAGTTGCAACAGATCTCCAGGTTGCCCTCCGTGGTAGATCATCACCTCGACGCCGGGGTGCCGCTGCGAGATGTGATCGGCCAGTTCGGTGTCGAGTCCCTTCGGCGCTTCCGAGCCCATCAGGAGTGTCACCAGTTCTCCACCCGCGCCGAGGACGAGGTCGACGAGCCGGCGTCCGGCGGCGACCGCGTCCGGTTCGATGACGATCACCTCGTGACCCATCAGTCCGATGCCGTCTCCCGGTTCGCAGGTGCCCACGTAGGTGAGGGCACGTTCGCGGGCGATCCGCAGCGATCCCCAGCGGGTGGCGGCGGCGGCCTCGGACATCGCGAATGCGTCGTCCACCGCCTCGCGTTCGGGATCGTGCACCGCCAGGGAGGCGAGACCCTGCACCATCGCGGATGTCGCGAGCAGCAGGACCTCGTGCCGGGCGTCTCGCGCCGCGGCGCTGACCGCGACGAGTTCCTGCGCCGTCAGCGCGCCGTTGGGGAGCACCAGCACCTCGGTGCGTCCCATCTGCCTGATGACGCCGAGGAGCTGAGCGCGGGTGACGGGGGCGTCGTCGCAGCGCAGAATCGTCGCGCCCTCGCTCGCGAACAGTTCGGCGGCGCCGTCTCCGGCCACGACGGCGACGATTCCCCGCTCACCCTGATCCGGCCGGGTCCGGACCGGCGGAACCAGCAGTCCCTGGTCCCGGGCGTCGACGAGGAAGCTACTGACCCGGATTCCGTGGATGCGCCCCGCCGCGAGCCCGGCTTCCACGGCGGCGCCCGCGTCCGTGCAGTGCACGTGCACCGACCAGCCGCCGCCGCCGTCGCCGACGATCACGATCGAGTCCCCGAGTTCGTGCAGCGCGCTGCGCAGCCCCGCCATCCGGGCCTCGTCGGAGTCCGACACCAGGTACATCACCTCGAAGTCCTGGTCCGAGCCCTCGTCGCAGCCTGGTCCGGGATGCGCGTGCGCCGCCTGTGGCGCGCCGACGGCAACGGGTTCGGCGCGGCGCGCGGACGGGGTGCGCCGCGGGACGTGGAGTGCGATCGGCGGGCGATCCGGCGGCGCGCCCGTGACGGCGGTGACGAGCGCGTCGAGGATCACCACGAGTCCGAGTCCGCCCGCATCGACGACGCCTGCGGTGCCCAGCACCTCGAGTTGCGACGGCGTCCTGGTGAGCGCGGCCGCCGCCGCGT
>NZ_JBHUSF010000506.1:0-3981 GCF_042673295.1 Rhodococcus sp. NPDC057014 | reverse complement strand
CCGCGCCCCCCGCGGGCCCCGAGGCCGGACCCGTGCACTCCGCGGGAATGCAGGTGGTCGAGGACGTGCCCTGGGCCGTCACCGATCTGCGGGTCGACTGGCACGACGACCCGGTTGGCGAACTGCGCCGGCTGTGGACGGTGTGGGAACCGCAGAAGCGGGACTACCGGGTGCGGGGTGTCGACCCCACGGCCGCCCCGTCCTACGGCGTCCCGGGTGACCTGTGAACGCCGACACCGCGATTCGCGACGGGGTCAGGCGCGCCGAAGACCGGATCCTGGCGCTGTCCCACGACCTGCACGCCCACCCGGAGGTCGCGTGGGAGGAGGAACGCTCGTGCGTGCGGGTCGCCGGGGTGCTCTCGGACGCCGGTTTCACGGTGGAGCAGCAGTACGTCGGGCTGGCCACCGCGTTCCGCGCGCACGTCGGGACCGGGCCGCTGCACCTCGCGGTGTGCGCGGAATACGATGCGCTCCCCGGCCTCGGCCACGCGTGCGGGCACAACGTCATCTCCGCCATCTCGGTGGGGACGGCGCTGGCCCTCGCGCCGCTCGTCGACGACCTCGGCATCACCCTGTCGGTGCTCGGCACCCCCGCCGAGGAGGGCGGGGGCGGCAAGATCGAGATGCTGCGACGCGGGTCGTTCGAGGGCGTCCACGCCGCCGTCATGGCCCACCCCGGACCCGTCGACGTGGCCCGTGCCGAGCCGTACGCGGTGTCCCACAGCCACATCCGGTACGACGGCAAGGCCGCGCACGCGGCGGCGTACCCCGAGCGCGGCGTCAACGCGGCCGACGCGTTCACCGTCGCCCAGGTCGCCATCGGGCTGCTCCGGCAACAGCTACCGTCGAGCGCGCGCGTGCACGGGATGATGACCCGCGGGGGAGAAGCGCCCAACGCCATCCCCCAGCGCACCGAAGGCCGCTGGTACGTGCGCGCCGAGACCCTGGACGAGCTGGCCCGCATCGAACCCCGGGTCGCCCGCTGCTTCGAGGCCGGCGCCGTCGCCACCGGCTGCGAACTCACCATCGCCCCGGAAAGCGAACCGTACTCGGAGTTCCGCACCGACGAAGCGCTGCTCGCGTCGTACGTCCGGCACGCGGAGGGCCTCGGCCGCGTGTTCCGCACCGGCCCGGACTCGCTGATGAACCGGGCCTCCACCGACATGGGCAACGTCTCGCAGGTGATACCCGCGATCCACCCCTACATCGGCATCGACTCGGCACCCGCCGTCAACCATCAGGCCGAGTTCGCTGCGGCCAGCGCCGCACCCGCCGCCGACCGCGCCGCCGTCGACGGCGCCCTCGCGCTGGCCCTGACCCTCCACGACGCCGCCCGCGGCTCCGCCACCCGTGAGTACTTGTTAACCGCCCGACGTTAGGAAGTACTCACGGGTGCCGGAGGCGCAAAGAACTCCAGCGCAATGTTGTCGGGGTCGCGGAACGAAATTCCGGACCCGTAGTGCGCCGTCTTGATGCCCCCGTGCTCGATTCCGAGTGCGTCGAGCCGCTCCACCCACCCGGGCAGTGCGTCGAGGGAACAGGCGAACGCGATGTGGTCGAGCCCGACCTGCCGTTCGTCGAACCTCGTAGGTGCGCCGCTGTCGGGATGGGTGTGCAGGCCGAAGAGCATGCCCCCGTCGAGGGCGAACACCGTGTGGTGGAACGTCCCCGATTCCTCGTCCTCGTCCAGGACGGGCGCCGAACCGAACAATGCTGTGTACCAGGCGGTGCTGGCCGCCAGGTCGGACACGGTGATCGCGACGTGGGTGAGGCCCGGGAAACTGGACATCTGCGACTACTCTCTGCTCCGGTGAATCGGTCTCTTCTTTCGACCCTAGCGAGCCGGCACTGCCGGGTGGTGGACAACGACGAACGCGACGAGGCTCCACCACCGCGTCGGACGTAGCCTGGTTCGGTGCGCACGGTGGGAGTCGACCTTGCGGCCGAGCCGAGGAAGACGGCCCTGGCCGTCGTCGACTGGTCCGACGGCGTGGCCCGCGTCGAGTCGATCCGGCTGGGAGTCGGCAACGATGCCATCGCCGAGGCTGTCCTGGCGTGCGACAGGGCCGGTATCGACGCACCGTTCGGCTGGCCCGACGCGTTCGTCCGGATGGTGTCCGAGCACCACGCCGGCCGACTGCCCGCGACCGTCGGTCTCGCCAACCGCGAGGGGCGTCGTCCGCTGACCAAGCGGCGCACCGACCTCGTGGTGCAGGCCGCGACGGGAATAGCGCCGCTCAGCGTGTCGGCGGACCTCATCGCCCACGTCGCCTTGCGCTGCGCCGGCATCCTCGCCGAACTCGGCGACCTGGGCGTCGACGTCGGCCGCGTCGACGGGCGGGTGGTGGAGGCGTATCCGGCGGCAGCGCTGCGCACCTGGGGGCTGGTGTCACGCGGGTACAAGAGCGTGCAGAACCGGGTGACGTTGGGAGAGTTGGTCGACGCGTTCCTCGCGGCCGCGGACTGGATGGAACTCGGTGCATTCCAGACGATCTGCCGTGAATCGGACGACGCGCTAGACGCCGTGCTGGCCGCCGTCATCGCGCGGGCCGCGGCCCTCGGCTGCACGGCACTACCCGACGGTGGCGACCGCGACGTCGCCGAGCGGGAGGGGTGGATTCACGTGCCGACGGCGGGGCTGCAGTCGCTGCGGCCCTAGACGGTCAGGGGCCCGACGTAAGCTGGGCGCGATGTCGGGCGGAGAAGTAGAGGAGATCGTTGTGGCGACTCGTGCGGTACCGCAGGCCAGTGTCGGCGACGTGATGGCGGAACTGGCGGCCCTGGAAGATCCGAAGATTCGCGCCGTGAACGAACGCCACGGCGACGATCACGGTGTCAACCTCACCAAACTGCGCGCAGTCGCGAAGAGTCTGAAGACCCAGCACGACCTCGCCGGTGAGCTGTGGGGGACGGGTGACACCGCGGCCCGTCTCGTCGCGATCCTGATCTGCCGCCCCAAGGCGTACTCCGCGTCCGAGCTGGACGCCATGCTCCGCGACGCACGCGTGCCCAAGGTGCACGGCTGGCTCGTCAGCTACGTCGTCAAGAAGAGCCCGCACGTCGAAGAACTGCGCGTCGCGTGGTTCGCCGACGCCGACCCGGTCGTCGCCAGTGCGGGGTGGGCGCTGACCAGCGACCGCGTGGCGAAGGACTCCGGCGACCTCGATCTGCCCGAACTCCTCGACCTGATCGAGGCGCACATGAAGGATGCGCCGGACCGCCTGCAGTGGGCGATGAACGAATGCCTCGCCAACATCGGCATCCATCACCCCGAGCTTCGTGCCCGCGCGATCGGCATCGGCGAACGCCTCGAAGTCCTGAAGGACTACCCGACCCCGCCCAATTGCACGTCCCCGTACGCGCCGATCTGGATCACCGAGATCGTCCGCCGCCAGACCCAGAGCTAGCCGCATGCGACTGCGCTGGTAGACCGACCGCGGCGACGTCCGCCCGCGAAACCTGGCAAATTGGACACCACACGCACCGTGCGTGGGCACACGAAGAAGGAGTCCAATGGCTTTCTGGGATCAGCTGAAGGCAAAGGCGTTCGAGATGAACGGCCAGCTCAAGACGAAGACGGCGCAGTTCCAGAACAAGGAGTTCGCCAACGCCTCCATGGCCATGTGCGCCCTCATCGCCGCGGCGGACGGGACCATCGACCCGTCCGAGCGGCAGAAGACTGCGGGGCTGATCACCAGCAACGAGGCGCTCAGTGTGTTCCCGTCGGACGAGCTGAGTCAAAAGTTCGACTGGTACTGCAGCAAACTGCAGTCCGATTTCGAGTTCGGCAAGATCGAGGCCACCGCCACCATCGCCAAGCTGAAGACCAAGCAGGATCAGGCTCGGGCCGTCATCCAGATCGGCATTGTCATCGGCGGCGCCGACGGCAACTTCGACCAGAACGAGCGAAACGTGGTGCGCGACGCCTGTTTCGCCGTCGGCATCGCGCCGGCCGAATTCGAACTCTGAGGTGAACGGT
>NZ_JBHUSF010000505.1:0-4015 GCF_042673295.1 Rhodococcus sp. NPDC057014 | reverse complement strand
GATCAGTGGCATCGAGGCGGCGGGGAATCCCGCGGCGATGGCGAAAGTCACCGGGAATCCGACGATTCCGATCAGTGCGCCGAACACCGGGGGAACGATCGAGGCCGCGACGAATTGGCCGGTGTTCTGGACACCGAGCGCGCGCCCGCCCCAGAACGGGCCCGCGATCTCGGCGACGGCGGTGAAGGCGAGCCCGTTCGGTGCCACCGTCGCGACGGAGGCGGCGAGCAGCGCCACGATGGCGAGTGGCGAATCCATCGCGTCCGTCACGGCGAGCGCCGCCATCGACAGTCCGCCGCCTGCCGCGACCCAGCGGAGCGGACGCATGCGACTGCCCACCACGTCGGACCAGAAGCCGACGCCCATCCGGCCGAACGCGCCGAGGATCTGGGCGACGGTGACGATCAGGCCGGCCGCCGTTGCTTCCCAGTGCCTTTCGGAGATGAGCCACACGAGCGCGTACGTCCACACGGTGTACTGGGGCACGACGAGCAGCACGGAGACGGCGTGGATGCGCCACAGTGCGCCGCTGGTGCGGTACGGATTCGTGAGCATGCCGAGATCCGCGGCGTCGCTACGACTCGGCCGGGGCGGATCGACCACCCAGAGCGCGCAGGCCAGCGCGGCGGCGGCGCACAGGGCGGCGGGCAGCGCGAGCGCCCATCCGATGCCGTGGTCGTGGGCGATCGAGGGGAGCGTCAGCGCGGCGCAGGCGATGCCGAGCGGCAGTGACATCTGACGGATGCCCATGGCCAGGCCGCGGCGCTCGGGAGGGAACCATCCGACGACGACGCGTCCGCTCGCGGCATTCGCCGACGCGGCCGCCATGCCGCCGAGCAGCAGGAAGACCGCGGTGGCCGTGAGCGATCCGGAGAGGGCCGCTCCCACTCCCGCAGCCGCGGTGGTGGCCATGCCTGCGGCCAGCACCCGGCGTTCGCCGTAGCGGTCGGCCAGTGCGCCCCACGCGATCAGCGTGACCATGACCCCGAGGGTGGGTGCGGCGACGACGAGCCCGGTGCGGGCGAGGCTGAGTCCGTGGTTGGCCTGGAGTTCGGGGATGAGGAAGGCGACGCCGTTGACGAAAACCGCCTGTGCGGCCTGCGCGAACATCCCGAGGGCGAGCATCCACCATCTGCGAGCGGTTCCGACAGTGGACGGGGTATCGATCGATGCTGTCATGTCATCTCAATATCTAGGATTCGATTCTCATATATTGGCGCTGGTGTGGAGTCTATACCCCGCGTCCTCCGGCGTCCCGGCACGGCGGTGGACCCGGGCCGATAGACTCGCGCCATGCGTCTTGGTCGAGTGGCAAGTCCCGATGGTGTTGCGTTCGTCAGTATCGAAGGGGACGGCGAGTCCCGGATCGCGAAGGAGATCGCCGAGCATCCGTTCGGCAACCCGACTTTCACCGGCCGGAGCTGGCCGCTCGCCGATGTGCGGCTGCTGGCCCCGATCCTCGCCAGCAAGGTCGTCGCCATCGGAAAGAACTACGCCGCCCACGCCGCCGAGATGGGCGGAGAGGCACCGGCCGATCCTGTGATCTTCCTCAAGCCCAACACCTCGATCGTGGGCCCCGACGCCGCGATCGTCCTGCCGAAGTCCTCCAACGAAGTTCACTACGAAGGGGAACTCGCGGTCGTCATCGGCCGCCCCTGCAAGGACGTGCCCGCGGCCAAGGCCCTCGACGTGGTGCTCGGCTACACGGCCGCCAACGACGTGTCGGCCCGTGACCACCAGCGCCACGACGGCCAGTGGGCGAGGGCGAAGGGGCACGACACGTTCTGCCCGCTGGGGCCGTGGATCGAGACGCAGCTCGACGCGTCCGACGTCGACATCACCACGGAGGTGGACGGGGTGGTGAAGCAGCGGAGCAACACTTCGCTTCTGCTGCACGACATTCCGAAGATCATCGAATGGGTGTCGGCCGTGATGACGCTGCTCCCCGGCGACGTCATCCTCACCGGCACCCCGGAAGGCGTCGGTCCGATCGTCGACGGCCAGAGTGTCAGCGTGACCATCGGCGGCATCGGAACCCTCACCAACCCGGTGACCGCCAAGCGCTGACGGCTCTCGTGCCGACATCGGGAGCGGACTAGCCTGTAGGAGTCCGTTTTCCCAGCGTCGACCCAAGTGAGCCATGACCACAAGCGAAGTTCGCGTCCGTTTCTGCCCGTCGCCCACCGGAACCCCGCACGTGGGGCTCGTCCGAACCGCCCTGTTCAACTGGGCGTTCGCCCGACACAACGGCGGGTCGTTCGTGTTCCGCATCGAGGACACCGATGCTGCCCGTGACAGTGAGGAGTCGTACCAGGCGATCCTGGACGCGCTGCGCTGGCTCGGGCTGAACTGGGACGAGGGCCCGGAGGTCGGGGGACCGTACGAGCCGTACCGCCAGTCCCAGCGACGTGACCTGCACCTCGACGTCGTCGCGAAACTGCTCGCGGCGGGCGAGGCGTACGAGTCGTTCTCGACGCCCGAAGAGGTCGAGGAGCGGCACAAGGCCGTCGGCCGCGACCCCAAACTCGGCTACGACAACTTCGATCGTGATCTCACGCCGGAGCAGCGGCAGGCGTTCCTCGACGAGGGCCGCAAGCCCGTGGTCCGGCTCCGGATGCCCGACCACGACCTGACGTGGGACGACCTCGTGCGCGGCGAGACGACGTTCAAGGCCGGCACCGTGCCCGACTTCGCGCTGACCCGCGGCAACGGGATCCCGCTGTACACGTTGGTCAACCCCGTCGACGACGCGTTGATGAAGATCACACACGTTCTGCGCGGCGAGGACCTGCTGTCGTCGACCCCGCGGCAGCTCGCGCTGTACGAGGCGATGCAGCGGATCGGCATGGCCGATTTCACACCACAGTTCGGACATCTGCCGTTCGTCATGGGGCAGGGCAACAAGAAGCTGTCCAAGCGCGATCCCGAGTCGAACCTCTTCATCCATCGCGACCGCGGTTTCGTCCCCGAGGGATTGTTGAATTACCTGGCGCTGCTGGGCTGGGGTATTTCGGACGACCACGACGTGTTCTCCCTGGACGAGATGGTCGCGGCCTTCGATATCTCCAAGGTCAATTCCAATCCCGCCCGGTTCGATCAGAAAAAGGCCGACGCGATCAACGCCGAGCACATCCGCCTGCTCGAGCCCGCCGATTTCGCCGCGCGCCTGCGTGCGTTCCTCACGCTCCACGGACACCTCGGGGAGACGGTGGACGAGTCCGTCTTCGCGACCGCTGCCGATCTGGTCCAGACGCGCATCGTGGTCCTGTCCGACGCCTGGGATCTGCTGAAGTTCCTGTTCGTCGAGGAGGCGGACTTCGCGATCGATCCGGCCGCTGCGGCGAAGAACCTGGGGGCCGACTCCGCGCCGGTTCTCGACGCCGCCCTCGCGTCGCTGGACGCAGTCGGTGCGTGGGACGCAGCCTCGCTGGAGGAGGCCCTCAAGACCGCTCTCGTGGACGAACTGGGCCTCAAGCCACGTAAGGCGTTCGCACCGGTGCGGGTGGCCGTCACGGGCTCGCACATCAGCCCGCCGCTGTACGAATCGATGGAACTGCTCGGACGGGACGTGTCGCTGGCCCGGCTGCGTTCGGCGCGGGCCGGTATCGCCGGCTGAGACCGCCGCCCTCGGGCCGAAAAGGGTGCAAAAACAGCTTCTGACCATACGATTTGGTAAATCCCGGCAGTAGGCTGGTAATCTCTTCTTCGGCCCGAGGCGGGCCGCAGAGCCCCGAAGCTCAGCGGTTCGAGAAAGGCCATTGGGGTATGGTGTAATTGGCAACACAGCGGTTTCTGGTACCGCCATTCTAGGTTCGAGTCCTGGTACCCCAGCGGAAGTTCGGCCGATTTTGACTCCGAACTTCTGGAAGCTATGCTTGCTGAGCTTCCACAGCAAGACAAAGTTCCTGGCCCCGTCGTCTAGCGGCCTAGGACGCCGCCCTCTCAAGGCGGTAGCGCGGGTTCGAATCCCGTCGGGGCTACAAAGAGAAACACCCTCCGAGTAATCGGAGGGTGT
>NZ_JBHUSF010000504.1:2716-4027 GCF_042673295.1 Rhodococcus sp. NPDC057014 | reverse complement strand
TCGACTAACGCCCATCGAGTATGAGACGCTCCATCAGGCCGCACACGCGGCCTGAACTGCACACCCCGAGTGTCAACCACGGTGGGGGCAGTCCCAACTGAGCGCCGGGTTCAGCGTCCTCCAGTCAGCTATCACAAGCGGTTTCGCGGACCCCGACACATTCACTCGTGCCTTCAAACGTCACTACGGATTCCCGCCGTCGGCGCTCAAGCGCATGCACCAATGAGACAACGACGGTGATCGCCCGCTTACGTGCCCGGCTGGATCCGACGGCGAGGTGCAGTTTCTCTCCACCGCGCGCGGAGCACCGCGGAGACGACTCCGTCGGCTTTGACACCTCCGGTGTCTGTATCGAGCGACGATCTCACTTCGAACTGAGACGCGCCTTCGGCAGCGATTCCGGACAGTGCAATCCATCCGGACTCTGGTGGTTCCTTCGCGACGGATGGGCCGCCGGATTGATGGAGGGTCAACCGCGCCAAGTACGAGGCTCGAAACGAGCGACCGAAGTTGGCGCGGGGATTGGGTACCCCGAGGATGAGGGATGCCGTCGGTGAATCGTCGCCTGGCTGAACAAGAACCGCGGAACTCGCTGAGCTCTGCAGTCCCGGTAGCCGCGTCCGGCGACGGTGGTCATCCCACAGCGCTGATCAGGACATTCTCGAGGGGTGGCGGCGCGTTTCGTCGCGGCGCATGGTTCCGGAGCAGCGTCGTGCCGACTTGCCTGCCCGAGGCGGCGTTGGGCCGGACCGAGATCCGACGGAGCCGAGGTCCGTGCAGTCACTCCGTTTCCCGCGGCGTCGGCTCCTCTTGCTGGTCGAGGACGCTGACGGTGACGCCGTAGGGGAGGAACCGTACCGAACGGTGAGGATCGGTGTTGTGCTTGTGCGCCCGGAGGGCATCGAGTTCGGTGGCATACACCTGCTCGACGCGGGCGACGCCCTCGCCGTCGACGGTGTAGATCGCCCACACGCCGTCGCCGGTCTCTCCGGTCGTCTCCGGTTTCGACGCGGTGCGTGGCGGCCGGGCGAAGTCCGCGAACACGCCCGTCCACGGGATCTGGGAATCCGCCTGTTCCAGGAACCTGACGATCCGGTCCTTGACGCCCTGCAATTCCTCGCCGGCCTCACGGATCACGCGGTCGAGATCGTCGGGGTCGAAACCGAACGGCCTGTTGTCGCCCATCACTGTCTCCTGACTTCGGCGGGATACCTCCAGTGTGGTCGCGGGTGGGGGGGGGGGGCCCGGGGGTGGGCCGGCGGGCGACCGGGACCCGCGGGTGGGGGGCGGCGGGGGGGGGCGCGGGCCGGC
>NZ_JBHUSF010000504.1:0-2706 GCF_042673295.1 Rhodococcus sp. NPDC057014 | reverse complement strand
GTCGCCCAACCGTGTCGCCTGAGTGGGGCGGTATCCCCCCGGGGGGGTGGGGGAGGCCGAGCGGCCCCCGGTGGGGCCCCTCGGGGAAACCGAGCCGCAGGGTGTCGCCGCCTGCGGAGGGGCCCTCAGGCGTCCGGTGCCGCGTAGACGCGGTCGCCACCCACATAGGTGAGGACGGCCCGGGTCTCCGCGATCGTGTCGGCGGGTCCGGTGAACGGATCCCGGTCGAGGACGACCAGGTCGGCGAGCTTGCCCACCTCGATGCTCCCCGTGTCGTCGAGGTGGTTCACGTACGCGGACCCGGCGGTGTAGGCGGTGAGTGCGGACGTGAGGTCGATCCGCTGCTTCGGGAGGAAAACCGGGCGCTCCTGCCCGTTCCGGCCCGGCAGGACCCGATTGACCGCGACGTGGATCCCGTGGAGCGGGTCGGCACTGCTGACCGGCCAGTCGCTGCCGGCCGCCAGCGTCGCACCCGAGCGCAGCAAGGAGCCGAAGGGATACTGCCGCTGGGTCCGTTCGTCGCCGAGGAACGGGATCGTGAGCTCGTCCATCTGCGGTTCGTGGGCTGCCCACAGCGGTTGCATGTTCGCGGTGGCACCGAGCGCGCGGAAGCGGGGGATGTCGTCGGGGTCCACGACCTGCAGGTGGGCGAGGTGTGGGCGGGTGTCGCGGAACCCGTTCGCGGTCCTGGCTGCCTCGACCGCGTCCAGCGCGTCACGCACGGCCCGGTCGCCGAGCGCGTGGAAGTGCACCTGGAATCCGAGGGCGTCGAGCTCGGTGACGTAGCCTCGCAGTTCGTCCGGGTCGACGAAGCTGGTGCCGGAATGTGTGGTCGCGCAGCCACATCCATCCAGGTACGGGGTGATCATCGCCGCGGTGCGGGATTCGGCGACACCGTCCAGCATGATCTTCACGGTGTCGGCTCGCATCCTCCCGACGCGGAGACGAGCACGTCGCTCGCGCAGGTCGGGGATCTGCTCGGATCCGCGGTCGCGATCCCACCACAGGGCGCCCGCCACCCGCGCGGTGAGGGAGCCGTCGCCGGCGGCGGTCAGGTAGGCGTCCGAGACGTCGGAGATGCCGGAGGTGTCACCGAGCAGCGCGTCCTGCCAGGCGGTGATGCCGAGCGAATGCAGGTACTGCTGGGCGTGAAGCAGTGCCGCGAGCCGATCGTCGGAGGTGTGCTGCGGGGTGTGGCAGCCGACCAACTCCATCGCGGACTCCTGGAGCATGCCCGTCGGTTCGCCGTCGGCGTCGCGTTCGATGCGGCCGCCGACGGGATCGGGAGTATCGCGGGTGATTCCGGCGAGCGTCAGGGCCCTCGTGTTCGCCCATGCCCCGTGGTGGTCGCGATTGGGCAGGAACACCGGCCGGTCCCACACGACGGTGTCGAGGAGTTGCGCCGTGGGTGTGCCCCCGTCGAACGCCTCCATCGACCACCCGCCGCCCACGATCCACGGCAATTCCGGGTGGGCGTCGGCATAGCTGCGGACGGCAGCGAGGGTGGAAGCGGCATCCCTCGTGCCGGTGAGGTTGCAGCGGGCGTACTCGAGGCCCGCCACCACCGGATGGATGTGTGCGTCCTGGAAGCCGGGCAGCAGGAGCCTACCGGTGAGGTCGACGACCTCGGTACGGGCGCCGATCAGGTCTCGGACCTCGTCGTGGCCGACGGCCGATATCCGGCCCCCGGTGACGGCGACCGTCGTGGCTCGGCGGCGGGCCGGATCGAGGGTGGCAATCGCTCCGCCGGTGAAGACCAGATCTGCGGGTCGTGCTGACATCGAGAATCTCCTGTCGGGAAGTGCTTTCGTCGGTATTCGGTGCACGCTGCGGTGCGATGGTCAGGAACGGGTGGTGACGGCGCCCTCGACGGGTGCACCGAGCAGGTTCGCGTCGTCGGCGTCGGTTCCGCGGCCGGTGACGAAATAGGGCGATCGGCGCACCCATTTCGCGTGCGCGGCCACCATCAGTCCCGAGATCACGACCAGAATCGGGAACAGCAGCTGAAACCACCCGTTGGTCGCGCTGATCTCGAGATGATCGGCCGAGGTGTAGAAAATCCAGCCCAGATATCCGCCGAGCGCCAGCAACACGAGGGCACTGAGCGCGGGAAACACGACCGCGCGCAATCCTTCCCACGGATGTACCCGCAGGAGTCCGCGGAACCGCACAGCGGCCGCGAGTGCCGTCAGGCCGTACCAGAGTGCGACCACCAGTCCGATCGAACTGATGCCCGCACCGAGAAGATCGCTCAGCTTGGGGATGACCGTGGCCAGTAGCGCGACCACGGCGGAGATGCCGCCGAGCAGCACGGTGCCGGCCGCGGGGGTTCCGTAACGGGAATGCACACGGGTCCACACCGGGCCGAGGGTGCGGTCCCTGCCCATCGCGAACAGTCCACGGGCACTGGGTATCACGGTGGCCTGGAGGGACGCGACGACGGAGAACATCAGCGCCACCACGGGGAGCGCGGCCAGCGGCTGATCGGCGAGCGCCTCGCCGAGATACGCGAGTCCGACGGTTCCGTTGTCCGCGAGTTCCGCCGGGGTGAGGACGCGCTGGAACGCCACCGCGCCGAGCAGGAACAAGCCGAGGACCATGACGACGGTGATCACACCGGCGCGGGACGCGTCGCGCGGATCGCGCACCTCCTCGCTCACGCTGAACGCCGCTTCGAAACCCCAGTAGAAGAAGACCGCGATCACC
>NZ_JBHUSF010000503.1:0-4056 GCF_042673295.1 Rhodococcus sp. NPDC057014 | reverse complement strand
GGCCGCCGCCCGCCACAGCAGGGTCCGGGCGGCCTCGAGGTCGGTGCGCATGTCCGCGAGCTGGAACTGCAACGCCTGCGAGTCGAGCAACGACGACCCGAACGCCTTCCGGTCCGCCAGATACGCGACGGCCCGCTCCAGCGCGGTCTGCGCCCCACCGACCGAGCACGCGGCGATGTTGAGCCGGCCCCCGTTCAGGCCGGCCATCGCGATCCGGAACCCACCACCCTCGTCGCCGAGCAGGTTTGCCGCCGGCACCCGCACGTCCTCGAAGATCACCTGCCGGGTCGGTTGGGCGTTCCAGCCCATCTTCACCTCGTTCGGCCCGAACGACAGCCCGACCGCACCCTTCGGGACGATGAACGCCGAAATCCCGCGCGGCCCGCTCTCGCCGGTGCGGGCCATCACCACATACACCTCCGAGGTCCCGGCCCCGGAGATGAACTGCTTGACCCCGTTGAGGACGTAGTCGTCGCCGTCGCGGACCGCCCGGGTGCTCAACGCCGCCGCATCCGAGCCGGCACCCGGCTCGGTCAGGCAGTAGCTGCCCAGCTGATCCATCGCACACAGTCCCGGCACCCAGGTGTGCCGCTGCTCGTCGGTGCCGAACTTGTCGATCATCCAGGTGACCATGTTGTGGATGGAGATGTAGGCGGCGATCGACGGGCAGCCCTTCGCCAGCTGCTCGAAGATGCGGGCCGCATCGACCCGGGTCAGCTCGGAGCCGCCCACGTCCTCGCGGACGTAGATCCCGCCCATCCCCAACGACGCCGCCTTCCGCAGCACATCGACCGGGAAATGCTTGGCCTGATCCCACTCCACCGCATGCGGCGCCAAATGCTCGGCCGCGAAATCACGGGCCGTGTCACTGATCGCCCGCTCGTCATCGGTCAAGGTGAACATGGAGTTCCGTTCAGTTCATGGTGGGGATGACGAAGTGGTTGGTCTGTTCCTTCTTGCCGGAGGGCCAACGTTGCGTCACGGTCTTGGTCTTGGTGTAGAAGCGGAAGGAGTCGGGACCGTGCTGGTTCAGGTCGCCGAAGCCGGAGCGCTTCCAGCCGCCGAACGTGTGGTACGCGATCGGCACGGGGATCGGCACGTTGACGCCGACCATGCCGACGTTGACGCGGTTCGTGAAGTCGCGGGCCGTGTCGCCGTCGCGGGTGAAGATGGCGACGCCGTTGCCGTACTCGTGTTCGGTGGGCAGGCGGAGCGCCTCCTCGTAGTCCGCGGCGCGGGCGACCAGCAGGACGGGTCCGAAGATCTCTTCCTTGTAGACACGCATGTCGGTGGTGACCTTGTCGAACAGGGTCGCGCCGGCGAAGAAGCCGTTCTCGTGGCCCTCGAGGGTGAAGCCGCGGCCGTCGATCACGGCCTCCGCGCCTTCGTCGATGCCGATCTGGATGTAACTGTTCACCCGCTCGACGGCGTCCTTGCTGACCAGCGGTCCGAAGTCGGCGGACTCGTCGTCGCTGCGGCCGATCGTGAGCTTGCCGACCCGTTCGGTCAGCTTCGCGACGAGCGCATCCGCCGTCTCCTCACCCACCGGCACGGCGACGGAGATGGCCATGCATCGCTCACCCGCGGAGCCGTAACCTGCGCCGATGAGGGCGTCGGCAACCTCGTCGAGGTCGGCGTCGGGCATGATGATCGCGTGGTTCTTCGCGCCACCGAAGCACTGGGCGCGCTTGCCGTGGGCCGCGGCGGTCTCGTAGATGTACTGCGCGATCGGAGTGGACCCGACGAACCCGACCGCCTTGACGCGGTCGTCGGTGAGCAGGACGTCCACCACTTCCTTGTCACCGTTGACCACGTTGAACACACCCGCGGGCAGCCCGGCCTCGAGGAACAGTTCGGCCAGGCGCAGCGGCACCGAGGGGTCGCGCTCGGACGGCTTGAGGATGAAGGCGTTGCCGGCGGCCAGCGCGGGACCGGCCTTCCACAGCGGGATCATGGCCGGGAAGTTGAAGGGCGTGATGCCGGCGACGACGCCGAGCGGCTGACGCATGGAGTACACGTCGATCCCGGTTCCGGCGGATTCCGTGTACTCGCCCTTGAGCAGGTGCGGGGCACCGAGGGCGAACTCGATGACCTCGAGGCCGCGCTGGATGTCGCCCTTCGCGTCGGGGATCGTCTTGCCGTGCTCGGACGACAGGAGGCGCGCCAGCGAATCCATCTCCTCCTGCACGAGCTGGAGGAACTTCATCAGGACGCGCGCCCGCTTCTGCGGGTTGAACAGCGCCCATTCACGCTGAGCTTCCACCGCATTCGCGATGATCGCCTCCGTCTCGGCCTTGTCGGCGAGAGGCACACGCGCCTGCACCTCACCGGTGTTGGGGTCGTAGACGTCGCCGAACTTGTTGGAGGCACCGGGGACGCGCTTGCCGCCGACGAAGTGGGATAGCTCTTGAACCATTGTGCGGACCCGTTCCTTGTTCGATGATGAGGGAGTTCCGAATATGTGCTCATCCTATAGTTGGATGTCCATGTATGTCCACCATATGATCGGAACATGCCGATTCACTCTCCCGAGGAGCTGAACTTCCTCCGCATCCTGCGGACCAACCCGTACATCACCACGATCCTGGATCGTGCACCTCGACTCGGCCTCACCGAGTGGTACCTCACCGCGGGCGCCGTGTTCCAGACCGTGTGGAACCACATCGACGACCTCGACGTGCGCGTCGAGGTCAGAAACGAAGCGCGGGTCCATCTTTGGTACGAAGACCACTTCGGCGCGCCCGCAATACCCTTCACCGACTGCAAGGACGCCATCGACCACTTCGCCTCCACCACCTGCTGCTACGGAATCCGGAGAAACACCACCGGAGACGTCGAGATCTACGCTCCCCACGGGTTCACCGACCTGTACGACATGGTTCTGCGACCGAATCCCGTCCTCGCTCCACGGGAGGTGTACGAATCCAAAGCTGCCCGGTGGCAGAAGGAATGGCCCCGTTTGACCGTGGTGCCGTGGCCGGCGTGAGCAGTCAGTGCTTTCGCACGACGTGCTCGGGCTCGCCCGGTTTCCAGATGGTGATGTCCATGTGGCCGTCGCCGACCTCCACCGCCGAGCCGCCGATCAGGTCGGCTCGGTAGCAGTGATCGAATTCCTGCCCGCGGATGTCGAACCCGGTCTCGTCGAACAGTGCCTGCGCGAAACGCTGATGCAAATCCTTGTCCTGGACGTCGTCGACAACACCCCACAGTTTCGCGTCACCTTCCTTCACCTCGCTGTCGACGGTCGCCGTGTGCAGGCAGAAACGCGGATCGCGAGCCAGATCCTGGAACTTCGTCGTGTTCGGCATTCCGGCGATCCACAACTGATTCTCGAAGAACCTCGGCTCCACCGGGCTGATCCGCGGAAATCCGTCCGAGCGCAGCGTGCCGAGCATGCACAGGTTCTTGGTCGCCGCGTGCCTGCGGGAGAAGATAGCGGCAATCCGCGGAGCAGCGTCGGCGAACTCATTCCAGCTGGCCATGCACTCGACCCTACGACGATTTCCGTCACCGCACGGTCAAGACGCACGCAATTGTGCGATGAGGATCGCCTCGATCTCCGACCGCCGCGCCGCGGACGGCAATCGTGGGGCCACAGACCGGTAATGGTGACCCGTCGGGGCGCGGAGATCGAGAACGTGACGGCGATCGGGCCGACGCACGGGGCGGGCCGTCCAGCCGTCGCCTTCCTTCGCGTAATTGCAGGCCGCGCACAACCCGGCACCGTTATGTGCGGTGGTGGCACCCTTGTTGCGGCGCGAGAGAATGTGATCATGATGGCGGATCGGCGCATCACACCACGGCGTCCGGCACGTCCGGTCCCGCAGGTCGATCAGCTTCGCGAGACCCTTCGGAAACGTCCGGGACTGCGACGCCATCGCCGTCAACGCCCCCGACACCGGGCACGAGTAGATCAACCGCAACGCGACCTCCGCCTCCCCGTCGAGTGCGTCCACCACCGGTTTCCGGGCGATCCCCGCCGGCACCGGCCCGAACCCCTGAAGCTGCGCCGCCTCACCCTCACCCGCCAACAGGGTCTCGTCGGAGATCACCAGA
>NZ_JBHUSF010000502.1:0-4080 GCF_042673295.1 Rhodococcus sp. NPDC057014 | reverse complement strand
CTACTCGTCCCTGTCCGCGTAGATCGACGTCCCCGGGGCGGCGTTGTACGTCTCCCACAACTGATAGGCACTGACACCGAGAGTGGGGCCGCCGGCAACGATGGTTCCCACTACCCCACCGATACCCGCCCCGGTGACGAGACCCGCGACACACCCGGCAGGAAGTGTTGCAATACAACCGATTCCGGCGCCGGCCATGGTTCCGATCAGACTGCCCACCGTGACGGCGATACCCACCTGCGCACCGAACTGGCCGAACGCCCTGTCGTTCTCCTCCCGGGACGCGACGTCGTGGAACGGCAGCGGGAGCGCGGCGGGCGCCGACACTGTCGGCGCGGGCGCCACCGGAGCGGGTGCCACCGCCGGCCCCGCGTGGGAAACCCCGGCGGCAAGACCCATGGCGGCGACCGCCATGCCCGCCGTAACTGCAGCTCTTCTCACGATCATTGATGCCTCATTTCAGGACCGACGCGACGAAGTACCGATGTGATGGAAGCGCACTGCACGACCCCCGTTACGACCGCTGACCAGGGCCGGAAAACACGCTCAGAGTAACAGCGGAATCACGGCCGAAATGTTCATTGACGAAAAATTCATCGGGCCGCGCAGAACCGGTCGGCAGCCGGCCGATCGCGACGTAATCCACATGAATTACATCGATTGAATTTACGTCCGGCGGCGAAATTTCGTCCGTGACGACATCGACGAACGGGCAATTTGCCCATCGTTATCCCGCCGCAATACAACCGCGCTGAATTCGTGACCGAAATGGCGGCTGGAGCGCACGCCAGTGACCTCGCGGACGGCCCCGCGCGACCATCGGTCGAAGTTAGGGCGACCTTGGGTGAAGGCGGTAATTCCGACCCTTTAACGTGGCGAACAGAAAGTCCGATTGTGGCATGCGCCACATGCCGCATCGGCGCCCCAGCTGCGGAAATGCTTCTGACCAGGGCTAAGTTACCCGCAGGTAGCCTGAATAAGTTACTAGCGGGTAACTTAGCAAGCGTTAGGATCACGAGCAGTCCCGAGGTGGCCGCCCTGCCGCCCTGAAACGAAAGGCCGCGACATGAATGCCCTGACGATCACGTTGGGCACCATCGGCGTGCTGCTGAGCCTCGTATGTTGGTTCTCCTTCATCACAGGCGCATTGAAGATGGTCAACGTCGTCCGGATCGGCCAGTCGGCCCCGGACCGGTGGCGTCCGTTCTTCCCGCGCTTCAAGCAGATGTGCATCGAGTTCATTGCGCACACCCGGATGAGCAAGTTCCGGACCGTCGGCTGGGCCCACTGGCTCGTGATGGTCGGCTTCATGCTCGGAGCCGTCGTCTGGTTCGAGGCCTACGGGCAGACGTTCGACCCGGAGTTCCACTGGCCGCTGGTCGGTAACACCGCCGTCTACCACTTCGTCGACGAGATCCTCGGCCTCGGCACGGTCATCGGTATCACCACGCTGATCGTGATCCGCCAGCTCAATCACCCGCGCGTGCCCGCGCGGCTGTCCCGCTTCGGTGGCTCCGACTTCAGGGCCGCCTACTTCGTCGAGGCCGTCGTCCTCATCGAGGGCCTGGGCATGATCTTCGTGAAGGCCGGGAAGATCGCCACGTACGGCCACTCCAACCCGTGGACCGACTTCTTCACGATGAACCTCGCGAAGCTGCTGCCCGCGAGCCCGAACATGGTCGCGTTCTTCGCCTTCGTCAAGCTGATGTCGGGCATGATCTGGCTCTACGTCGTCGGCCGCAACATCACCTGGGGTGTGGCGTGGCACCGGTTCGCGGCGTTCGCGAACATCTACTTCAAGCGTGAGGACGACGGCGACGTCGCCCTCGGCGCCGCCAAGCCCATGATGTCCGGCGGCAAGCCCATCAACATGGAGGACGCCGATCCCGACACCGACACGTTCGGCGCCGGCAACATCGAGGACTTCTCCTGGAAGGGCTGGCTGGACTTCACCACGTGCACCGAGTGCGGGCGCTGCCAGTCTCAGTGCCCCGCATGGAACACCGGCAAGCCGCTGTCCCCGAAGCTCCTCATCACGTCGCTGCGCGACCACGGATACGCCAAGGCGCCGTACCTGCTCGCCGGTGGCCGCAAGGACATGGGCGGAGACGAGGTCGGCCTGGTGAACGGCGAAGGCGCCGTCGACGACGCCAAGCTGGCGGCGATCCCCGAGGCTGCCCGCCGGGAGGCCGAGCGCAAGCTGGTCGGCGAGACCGTCGAAGGCGAACTCGCCCCGGTCATCGACGCCGAGACGCTCTGGAGCTGCACCAACTGTGGCGCGTGCGTCGAGCAGTGCCCCGTCGACATCGAGCACGTCGACCACATCATTGACATGCGCCGCTACCAGGTGCTGATCGAGTCGGAGTTCCCGTCCGAGCTGGCCGGCCTGTTCAAGAACCTCGAGAACAAGGGCAACCCGTGGGGTCAGAATTCCAAGGACCGTCTCAATTGGATCAGTGAGATGGACTTCGAGATCCCCGTGTTCGGACAGGACGCGGACAGCTTCGAGGACTACGAGTACCTCTTCTGGGTCGGCTGCGCCGGCGCCTACGAGGACCGGGCCAAGAAGACCACGAAGGCCGTCGCCGAACTCCTCGCCACCGCGGGCGTGAAGTTCATGGTGCTCGGCGCCGACGAGACGTGCACCGGCGACTCCGCTCGCCGCGCAGGTAACGAATTCCTGTTCCAGCAGCTCGCCATGCAGAACATCGAGTTGCTGAACTCGGTCTTCGACGGCGTCGAGCAGCGCAAGCGCAAAATCGTCGTCACCTGCGCCCACTGCTTCAACGCGCTCGGCAACGAGTACCCGGAGGTCGGCGGAGACTACGAGGTGGTTCACCACACCCAGCTGCTCAACCGCCTGGTCCGCCAGAAGAAGCTGATTCCGGTCGCCTCCGTCGGTGAGGACATCACCTACCACGACCCCTGCTTCCTCGGCCGCCACAACAAGGTGTACGACGCTCCCCGCGAGCTGATGGAGGCCTCCGGCGCGAAGCTGAAGGAAATGCCCCGTCACGGCGAACGGTCCATGTGCTGTGGTGCCGGTGGTGCCCGCATGTGGATGGAAGAGAACATCGGCAAGCGCATCAACATCGACCGGGTCGACGAGGCGCTCAGCACGGATCCGAAGAAGATCGCGACCGGCTGCCCGTTCTGCCGCGTCATGCTCACCGACGGCGTCACGGCTCGCCAGGAGTCCGGCCAGGGTGAGGGTGTCGAGGTCGTCGACGTCGCCCAGCTGATGCTCTCGTCCATCACGCGTCTCGAGCCGGAGAAGCTGACCGAGAACATCAAGGTCATCCCCCGCGAGAAGCCGGCCGAACCGGCGGCAGCCGAAGCCAAGGCAGCGGTGGTCGAGAAGGAACGCGTCGAAGAGGTCGAGGAGGCCGCTGCAACTCCGGCGGCCACGGACGCTCCCGCAGGCAAGGGCCTGGCGATGAAGGGCCTGGCCAAGGCACCCGGAGCGAAGGCTCCCGGCGCCAAGGCACCCGGAGCGAAAGCACCCGGTCTCGGCATGGCGGGCGGGGCGAAAGCCCCCGGCGCCAAGGCGCCCGGCAAGGGTCTCGGCATGGCCGGTGGGGCGAAGGCTCCCGGCGCCAAGAAGGCTGCTCCCGCCGCGGCGGCTGACGCAGGCTCCGAGGCTGCGGCAGCGGAGGCACCCAAGCCGAAGGGCCTCGGGCTCGCCGGCGGCGCGAAGGCACCGGGCGGCAAGGGCCTGCAGATGAAGGGTGCCGCCAAGGCTCCCGGCGCGAAGGCCGCCGCTCCGGCACCGGCCGCGGAGGCTCCCGCCGTCGAAACGCCCGCTCAGGACGCGCCCGCAGCCAAGCCGAAGGGACTCGGACTCGCGTCCGGCGCCAAGGCACCGGGCAAGGGCCTGCAGATGAAGGGCAAGGCGAAGGCTCCCGGCGCGAAGGCCGCCGCTCCGGCCGAGCCGGCGGTCGCCGAATCCCAGGCTGCCGCACCCCCGGCTGCCGAACCGGAGGTCGTCGACACCTCCTCCGCCTCGGAAGCTCCCGCGGCCGAGGCTCCGAAGGCTCCTCCGGCGGCGAAGGCCGGTGGACTCGGTTTCAAGAGCGGCGC
>NZ_JBHUSF010000501.1:0-4110 GCF_042673295.1 Rhodococcus sp. NPDC057014 | reverse complement strand
GGGATGCCCGGCGTCGAGCACGGGATCCTGCCGCTGGCGCTGCTGTGTCTCCGGGTGTCGCGGGGTCTGCCGGCGACGTTCGACGCCGGCACCGACTGGGGACCGTACGAGCCGTGGGCGCGGCCCCACCTCCTGCTGGCGGACGGTCGCCCGGACGACGCGGCGGCCGCCCTGCGCCGGATCCCCGATCCGCCGCGCGATCTGCTCGTCGAGGCGCTGTGGTCGCTGATCGAACACGCCGCGGCCGCCGTCGGCGACGCTCGGCTGATCGAACGCGCCCGAACCGAATTGGCACCCGCCGCAGGCGAAATCGCGGGGGCAGGGAGCGGGATGCTCACGATGGGCCTTCGGCCCGTGCGTGGTTGACGAGTCCCTGCACTCGTTAACCACGCACAGGCGTCACTTGGCCCACTCCAGCAGGTCGTCGGCGGACCACGTGTTCACGACGCGGTCGGCGTCGACCCCGCACCGCATCGCGCGCTCGCATCCGTAACCCTGCCAGGCGAGTTGGCCCGGGGCGTGCGCGTCGGTGTCGATGGAGAACAGACACCCCAGGTCCATGGCCAGATCGATGAGCCGGCTCGGGGGGTCGCGGCGCTCGGGACGGCTGTTGATCTCGACGGCGGTGCCGTGGTCGCGGCAGGCCGTGAACACCTGCTCGGCGTCGAACGTCGACTCCGGCCTGGTCCCGCGCCCGCCCTCGACGAGACGACCCGTGCAGTGACCCAGCACGTCCACCAGCGGATTCTCGACGGCTCTGACCATCCTCCGGGTCATCGCCCCGCGCTCCGCCCGCAACTTGGAGTGCACGCTGGCGACGACGATGTCGAGTTCGTCGAGCAGGTCCGGATCCTGATCGAGCGACCCGTCCTCGAGGATGTCGACCTCGATGCCGGTGAGGATGCGGAACGGCGCGAGTTCCTCGTTCAGCTCGGCGATCACCTCCAGCTGAGACCGCAGCCGTTCCGCCGACAGCCCGTTCGCGACCGTCAGCCGTGGGGAATGGTCTGTCAGAGCGCAGTATTCGTGGCCGATGAGCGCCGCGCTGCGCATCATCTCGTCGATCGGGCTGCCGCCGTCGGACCAGTCCGAATGGGTGTGCAGATCGCCCTTGAGCGCCTGACGCAGCGCGCCGCCGCCGATCGGCTCCGCATTCTCCCGCAGTTCCGCCAGATAGACGGGCACCCCGTCGAGCGCCTCCCGGATCACCGTCGCCGTCTTCGGTCCGATGCCCGGCAGGTCCTTCCAGCTGTCGGTACGCCCGCGGACGTCCCGCTGCTCGTCGGACAGTTCGGCGACCACGTCGGCCGCCCGCCGGTACGCCTTCACGCGGTGCGTCTCCGCCCGCGACCGTTCGAGCCAGAACGCTGTCTCTCGCAGGGCCTGCACCGGGTCCATCGGGCTGTCGGCGTCCATGACTCCAGTGTTGCGCCCACCCGGACGTCACCGCAACGCTTCGCGCGCCCCGTCCCGGACCGCCGTGGTGAGCGCCGCGAGAATGGGCGAATCCAGCTTCCACCGCTGCCAGTACAGCGGAACGTCGATCGGACGGGACGGGTCGAGTTCCACGAGCCCGTGGTCGTCGCCGGTGTGCAATTCCGGCAGCAGTCCCCAGCCCAGTCCGTAGCGGACGGCGTCGGAGAACGCCGAGGACCCGGGCACGAAATGCCGCGGCGGCTGCAACCGGCGCCGGGTGAATCCGCGCAGGAACCGGGCCTGCAGTTCGTCCTTGCGATCGAAGTCGAGCATCGGTGCCACCGCGAGGGCGTCCGCGGTCGGGCCGTCGGGGAGCCACCGTTCGGCGTAATCGCGGCTGCACAGCGCGCGGTACCGCATCGACCCCAGCTTCTCCACGGTGCAGCCCTGCACCGCCTCCGGGACGGACGTCACCGCGGCCATCACCGTGCCCTCCCGCAGCAGGGTGGTCGAGTGGAATTCGTCCTCCCGGTGCAGGTGGAACAGCGCCCGGTACTCCGGCGCCAGCCGGGCGAGAGCCGGAATCATCCACGTGGACAGCGAATCCGCGTTGACGACGAGCGGCAGCGTGCTCGTCGCCGCCTCTTCGGGATTGAGGGAAGACATGGCCTCACGCTCGAGGTGCGCCATCTGGCGGGCGAGCGTGAGCACGACGTGTCCGGAGTCGGTGGCCCGGACCGGCTTGGCCCGCTGCACCAGGACGCGTCCCACCTGCTGCTCGAGCGCCTTGATCCGCTGGCTCACCGCGGACGGCGTGATGTGCAGTACCCGGGCCGCGGCGTCGAAGGTGCCTTCGTCGATCACGGCGGCGAAGGTGCGGAGAGCGGACAGGTCCAGATCCATATGAAGCGATGCTAATGGCAATGAAGGATAATTAGCTGGATTGATGACTGTGGGGTTCGTAGCGTGGTTTTCATGCACCTCACCCCTGCCCTGCTCACGGCGGCGGCCGGCTTCGGCACCGGCCTGTCGCTGATCGTCGCGATCGGCGCGCAGAACGCGTTCGTCCTGCGACAGGGGATCGTCCGCAGGCACGTCCTGCCGGTGGTCGTGCTGTGCGCGGTGTCCGACGTCGCGCTCATCGCCGTCGGGATCAGCGGGATCGGGGCCGTACTCGCACACGCTCCCGCCGCCATCACCGTCATCCGTTGGGCGGGAGCGGCATTCCTCGTCTCCTACGCGGTGCTCGCCGCCCGCCGCGCTGTGCGTCCCGGAACGCTGGACGCCACGAAGGAAGTCGGCTCGGCGACCCTCGCGACGTCGATCCTCACCTGCCTCGCGCTCACGTGGCTCAACCCGCACGTCTACCTCGACACGGTGCTGATGCTCGGCTCGGTGGCCAACAACCAGGGCGATTCCGGCCGGTGGCTGTTCGGTCTCGGCGCCGCCACCGCGAGCGTCACCTGGTTCCTCGCGCTCGGCTACGGCGCCCAGTTCCTGCATCGCGTGTTCGCCCGCCCGAACGCGTGGCGCGTGCTCGACGCCGGAATCGCCGCGCTGATGCTCGCCCTCGGCATCACCCTCGTCACCGGCTAGTCAACATTTTGTTGACAGTGCATATCTCGTCAACCAATACTTGACAGATGTCGGATGCCACGCTCACCCAGCTGCTGTCGGACGCGATCGCCAGGGCAGACCCCCAGATCGACCGGGGGCTCGACCACGACCCCGCCGCCTACCTGGCCCTCGTCCGGCTCACGTCGCAGGCGCGGGAGTCGGTCGACGAACTGCTGGTCTCCGCGATCGCCGCCGCCCGCTCCGCCGGCCACAGCTGGGACACGGTCGGCGCCGCACTCGGCATGTCGCGGCAGGCGGCGCAACAACGCTTCGGCAAACGGATCGGCGACGCCCCCGACCCGGACCCGGACGGCCGCACCCGCCGGCTCACCCCACTGACCGCGTTCAACGAGATGCGCATCCTCAACCACGCCGGCTCGTACGGCTGGCACTCCGTCGGGTTCGGCACCCTGTTCCACACCGTCCGCAAGTCCGACGAACAGTGGGAGCACACCCGCGCGTCGGCGCTGGCCAGCCGCGAGAAACTCGAGGCCGACGGCTGGCAGAAGGTCGGGACGTTGTGGTTCCCGTGGGCGTACTTCAAGCGCCCGCTGGGCATCCCCGCGCTCCCCGAACCGGTGAGCGGCGACTACCTGATGGAGCCGTGATGGACGCTGTCGCACGATTCGCGGCCGCCCGCGTCGCCCGGCTCGCCACGGTCGGGGCGGACGGCGTGCCGCACCTCGTCCCGCTCGTCTTCGCGCTCGACTCAGACGCCATCTATTCCTGCATCGATCACAAACCTAAACGCACCACGGCCCTGCGGCGCCTGAAGAACATCTCCGCCAACCCCGCCGTCACCCTGCTGGTGGATCACTACGACGAGAACTGGGACCACCTGTGGTGGGTGCGGGTCGACGGCCGGGCCCGGATCCTCGACCCCGACTCCGACGAGGGCACCGCCGCGCTCGACGTCCTGGCCGCGAAGTATCCGCAGTACGTCGACCGCCGCCCGGACGGACCGGTGATCGCGATCCACGACCTGAGGTGGCATCACTGGTCCGCCCTGTGAGTACTTGTTAACCGCCGGCGGTTAAGAAGTACTCACAGGGCGATAGCCTTTTTTTCATTACCACA
>NZ_JBHUSF010000500.1:0-4177 GCF_042673295.1 Rhodococcus sp. NPDC057014 | reverse complement strand
CAGTTATCCTGTGCCCGGTACCGGATTCGGTACCGGGCACAGTTTTTTCCAGCACTTTCCCAGAGGTCGTCAATGTCATCCCTTCGTATCGGATCGCTCGAACTGCGCAGTCCGGTGGTTCTGGCCCCCATGGCCGGGATCACCAACGTCGCCTTCCGCACGCTGTGCCGTGAGCTCGAGACGGAGCGCGCGGGCAGCACGTCCGGCCTGTACGTCTGCGAGATGGTCACCGCGCGTGCGCTCGTCGAGCGGCAGCCCGCGACCCTGCACATGACGACGTTCGGCCCCACCGAGACGCCGCGGTCGCTGCAGCTGTACACCGTCGACCCCGACACCACGTACGCCGCGGCCAAGATGATCGTCGACGAGAACATGGCCGACCACATCGACATGAACTTCGGCTGCCCCGTCCCCAAGGTGACCCGCAAGGGCGGCGGTGCGGCACTGCCGTACAAGCGCACCCTGTTCGGCCGCATCGTCGCGGCGGCCGTGAAGGCGACCGAGGGCACCGACGTCCCGGTGACCGTCAAGTTCCGTGTCGGCATCGACGCCGAGCATCACACGCATCTCGACGCCGGCCGGATCGCCGCGGGCGAGGGTGCCGCCGCCGTCGCACTGCACGCGCGGACCGCGTCGCAGCGGTACTCCGGCACGGCCGACTGGAACGAGATCGCCCGGCTCAAGGAGCACGTCACGGACGTGCCCGTCCTCGGGAACGGCGACATCTTCGCGGCCGAGGACGCGGCCCGCATGATGGAGCAGACCGGGTGCGACGGCGTCGTCGTCGGACGTGGGTGCCTCGGCAGGCCGTGGCTGTTCGCGGAGCTGAGCGCGGCTCTGAACGGGAAGCCGCAGCCGACTCCGCCCAACCTCGGCGAGGTGGCCACGATCATCCGCAGGCACGCGGAACTTCTCGCCGATCACCACGGCGAGGACAAGGGCCTGCGCGAACTGCGCAAGCACGTGTCCTGGTATCTGCGGGGCTTCCCCGCCGGATCGGAACTGCGGGTCGCGATGGCCCTCGTGAGCACTCTCACCGAACTCGACGATCTCCTCGTCCAGCTCGATCCGACCATCCCGTTCCCGAAGGACGCCGAGGGTCCGCGCGGACGGCAGGGATCACCCGGCACGGTCGCGCTCCCCGAGGGGTGGCTCGACGACCCCGAGGACTGCCTGGTGCCCGCCGGCGCCGACCTCATGCATTCGGGTGGTTAGCAGCACGAACGCGCGTCACCTGGCTACATGTGGGGAGCTTCGACGTTCGATAAGTACTATGGCTGGAATCCGTCGGGGCCGACGGAGGTCCGAGTCGGCGGAGAGGTCAGGGTGCATCGGTGGGTGATGATCACAGTGCGGACTCACCGACGCCCGAATCCCGCGCCCCGTGGGAACGTCCTCTAGCGGATCCCAGCTACCGGGAAGCCCAGTCGGGGCGGCCGCGGCGACTCCCGCCCCGACAGCCACCCCCCGAACGGCGGCCTCCCGAACCGCCCGCAGCCCCCGAGCACCGTGCGCCCGTGGAACGCACCGAACCGTCCCGCCACGACAGCGGGCGGATCGGCCGCCGGGCCGCGGGCGGGCCCACCGAGGCGCTCTCCGTCGCCGACCTGGTGAAGAAGGTCGCCGAGGACGAGGCGAACGAGGCGAACGATCCGGAGAAGACGGAGACGATCCCCCCGATCGACGAGCGGCAGCCGCCGCCTCCCGGGGTTCCTCCGCGCAAGACCCCACCGCCAGCGCCGCCGCCGGAACCGCCACCGAGTGCGCCCGAACCCGAATGGGTCGCAGATTCCGCCGAGACCACCGCGGTACCGCAGGTGGTCGGCAACCCGGCTACCACGCGCCTGGCCCTCAACAAGACCCGCAAACGCAAGCGCCTGCGCGCAGCGGGACGCGCCGTCGTCGCGCTGGTGGCGGTGGTCGCGCTCGCCGGAACCGGCATCGTCTGGGGCTACCTCCGGTCCACCGAGGGCAAATTCGACCAGATCGCGGCACTCGACACCGAGTCGACCGACATCGTCGACGCCGTCGGGCAGACCGGTGACGAGACCTACCTCATCGTCGGCACCGATACCCGCGCCGGCGCGAGCGGCGAGGTGGGCGCCGGAACCATCGACGACGCCGAGGGCTCCCGCGCCGACACGGTGATGCTCGTCAACATTCCCGCCGACCGGAGCCGGGTGGTCGCGGTGTCGTTCCCCCGCGACCTCGACGTCGAGCGGCCCGTCTGCCAGGGCTGGGACAACGACAGCGGCACCTACACCGAGGAGACCTTCCCCGCCGCCGACGGCGACAAACTCAACGCCACCTACGCGCTCGGCGGACCGAAGTGCCTGGTGAAGGTGATCCAGAAGATGTCGGGTCTGAAGATCGGCCACTTCGTCGGCATGGACTTCGCCGGCTTCGAGTCGATGGTCAACGAGATCGGCGGGGTCAAGGTCTGTACCACCCAGCCACTCGAGGACGGCGTACTCGGCACCGTTCTACCGCAGGCGGGCACCCAGATGCTCGACGGCAAGACCGCACTGAACTTCGTCCGCGCCCGACACGTCGAGGCGGAGGGCAACGGCGACTACGGCCGCATCAACCGGCAGCAGAGATTTCTCTCCGCCCTGCTACGGGGCGCCCTGTCCAGTCAGGTGCTACTCAATCCCGGAAAACTGAACGGTTTCATCAACGCGTTCACCCGCGACACGTTCGTGGAGAACATCGACACGAAATCGCTGGTCACGCTCGGGCGCTCACTGCAGAACGTCGACGCGGGCGCGGTCACCTTCCTGACCGTGCCCACCGCGGGCACCACCGAGTGGGGCAACGAGATTCCCCGCACCGACGACATCAAGGCGATCTTCCGCGCCATCATCGACGACGAGGCGCTGCCCGGCGAGAAGCGGGCGGAACCGCTGCCCTCGACCGCCCCCGAGCCGCAGGCCGCGCCGCCCGCCCCGGAGACGGTCCAGGCCGTCGACCCGTCCAGCGTGACGGTGCAGGTGTCGAACGCGTCGGGTGAGTCGGGACTGGCCGCGACCGCCGCCGACTCCCTGGCCGCCGAGGGGTTCCAGATCTACAGCGTCGGCAACTACACGGGCACCAGCAGCGAGACCGTCATCAGGTTCTCGCCGGGCCACGAGGCCGAGGCGGCGACCCTGGCGTCGTCGTTCCCGGGTGCGGTGCTCGAAGCGACCACCGGACTCGGAACGGTCGTCGAGGTGGCGCTCGGTTCGAGCTTCTCCGGGACCGTGCAGACACCGAGCCCGATCGACACTCCGCTGAACGTGTCGGACGTGCGAATCGGCCAGCCGGAGGACGCGGAAATCCCCGCGGACCTGGCGGTTGTGAATGCGGGCGACACGTCCTGCGATTGAGCGCACGCTCAGCGGTGTCGTTCACCCTGCGTTCACCGTGTGATCGTGACTTGGTTTCCCGTGCACCGTAGGCTGTGACCTCATGCGCGTGGCTTACAACGAACAGATGACCGAGCTTGCCGACCTGCTCGGTGAGATGGCGGGGCTTGCGGGGGTCGCCATGGAGCGAGCCACCCAGTCGCTGCTCCAGGCCGACCTCTCGCTCGCCGAGCAGGTCATCGGCGAGCACGACAAGATCACCGAGCTCAGCACCATCTGCGAGGAGCGGGCGTTCGCCCTCCTCGCCCTGCAGGCACCGGTCGCCGGCGACCTCCGCTCCGTCGTCAGCGGAATCCAGATCGTCGCCGACATCGACCGGATGGGTGCTTTGGCGCTCCACGTCGCCAAGATCGCGCGGCGCCGACATCCCAACCACGTGCTCCCCGAAGAGGTCAACGGCTACTTCGCCGAGATGGGACGCATCGCCGTCTCCATCGGTGCCGCCGCCCGTGAGGTCCTCGAGACCCGCGATCCCGAGCGTGCCGCGCGTCTGCGCGAAGAGGACGAGGCGATGGACGACCTCCACCGGCACCTGTTCACCGTGCTCATGGACCGCGAGTGGAAGCACGGCGTGGCCGCCGCCGTCGACGTCACCCTGCTCGGCCGCTTCTACGAGCGTTTCGCCGACCACGCCGTCGAGGTGGGTCGCCGGGTGATCTTCCTGGTCACCGGCAAGCTGCCCGACGACACCGAGACCGCCGTGAACGACGCCGACAACCTCACCTCCTACCCGGAACTATAGAACTCCCCCAACACTTTTCGCGCGAACGGGA
>NZ_JBHUSF010000499.1:0-4244 GCF_042673295.1 Rhodococcus sp. NPDC057014 | reverse complement strand
GTGCGACAGGAACCACACGACGTTGTTGTCGTCGTTGTCCACCGTCAACCAGGCGACGGCGGCGCCGTCCTCGATGAGGACGTCGCGCCATTGGGCCGCGACGGTACTCTTCCCGAAACCGGCGGGGGCGTGGATGAGCGTCAACCGCCTCCGCTGACCCAGCCGCAGCAGATCCAGGAGGCGGGTGCGCTCCACCAGCGAACGCATCGGGGTCGGCGGCCGGAACCGGGCGGCGGCGCTCGGCGGGGTGGCACCGGACCGGCGCCGGTAGCTGCGACTGCGCCCGGACTGCGAGGACTGCGTGGTCGGCGTCGAGGTGTGCTCGGCGCGCGGGAACTCGTCGGCCGCGGCGGGGAGCGCCATCTCGTCGACGTCGAGGCCGTGCCTGCGCTCGATGTCGCGGAGTTCCTGCCCGAATTCCGCTGCAGATGCGGGGCGGTCGGTCGGTTCCTCGGACATGGCCCGCTCGATGGCAGTGCACACGTCGTCGGGAATGTCCTCGCCCCGCAGATCCGGAACGGGTTGGGTGGCGATGCGGAGAAACTGCGCGACGAGCCGCTCCCCGCTCCGCCGCTCGAACGCGGCATGCCCGGTCAGCAGGCAGAACAGGGCGGCGCCCAGGCTGTACACGTCGGAGGACGCGGACGGCGGGTCGCCGCGCAGGACCTCCGGCGCCGTGAACGCCGGCGAACCGGTGATCATGCTCGACGTGGTCTCGAAGCCCCCCGACACGCGTGCGATGCCGAAGTCCGTGAGCTGCGGTTCGCCGTAACCGGTGAGCAGGATGTTCGCGGGCTTCACGTCGCGGTGCAGCGTGCCGAGGCGGTGCGCCGTCTCGAGGGCGCCCGCCAGCTTCACGCCGATGCGCAGCGTGTCACTCCACGGCAGCGGCCCTTCGCGGCGGATCCAGGCGTCCAGCGAGTTGCGCTGGTGATACGGCATCACGATGTACGGCCTGCCACTGCGCGTCACCCCGGACTGCAGGATGTCGACCACGTGCGGATGCCCCGACAATTTTCCCATCGCACGCTGCTCGCGCAGGAAACGTTCCCGGTCTTCGCCGTCCAGATCGGAGGACAGCACTTTGATCGCGACCGTGCGGTCGAGGGTCGTCTGGAGGCAGCGGTACACGACCCCGAACCCTCCCCGGCCGATCTCGCGGGCGTCGTCGAATCCTTCCGAAGACAGCTCCGCGACGATGTCGGTCACGACGATCCGCTTGGTAGCCTGCGGATCCGAGTCGGTCGGCCCGGAACTGCTTTCCGGGTGTCGTGGCACACTCAATGAAATCACCTTCTCGGTGCACTGACGCCAGCATATCGCGGTCGTGCGACACGGAGAGCGGTGTTCGAGAACGAGTAGACCCGAGGAGAATTCGACGGTGACGGATACCGGCATTGCGACAGCGCGCACGACCCCGGCCGAGCGCACCCTGGCCCAGCTCCTCGACGCGCGAATCAGTTGCCGGGCATACCTGCCCGAGCAGGTGCCGCGCGACGTGATCGCGAGGATCCTCGAACTCGCCCAGCAGACGCCGTCGTGGTGCAACACGCAGCCGTGGCAGGTCGCGATCACCGAGGGGGAGGGCACCGAGCGGTTCCGCGCCGGACTGGCGGACTACGTCCGCACCCATCCGCAGGAATCCGACTTCGACTGGCCCCGCGAATACGTGGGCGAGCACAAACTGCGCCGCCGCGAATGCGCCATGCAGCTTTACGCCAGCGTCGGGATCGCCCCCGGCGACCGGGCCGCGTCCGCCGAGCAGACGATGAAGAACTTCGACCTGTTCGGGGCGCCGCACGTCGCGATCGTCACCACCCACGAAGCGCTCGGCACCTACGGCGCCGTGGACTGCGGCCTGTACGTCGAGACGTTCCTGCTCGCCGCGCAGAGCCTCGGGGTGGCGACCATCCCGCAGGCCGCCGTCGCGGGAAGCTCGCGGTTCATCCATGACTTCTTCGCGCTCGAGGAGGACCGCAGGGTGGTGTGCGCCATCTCGTTCGGGTACCCCGACACCGAGAACCCCGTCAACGGATTCCGCACCCACCGGGAACCCGTCGCCCACGTCGCGCAGTGGGTGTCCCGGTAACGTGCTCGACTCCGAAGTGTTCGACCGGGACGACCTGTTCTCCCGGCTGCGTCGCCGCCCCGACGTCGAGGCCCCCAACCTGACGGCCGTCGACGCCGCCGACCGGCTGATCCTCGACGAGGCCGCGGCCGCCCTGTCCGCCGCGCCTCCCGGGACGCTCACGGTGATCGGCGACCACTACGGCGCGCTCACCCTCGGCGCCGCGGCGGCGCACGGTGCCACCGGAATCCGCGTGCACCAGGACCCGCTGACCGGCGAACGGGCCCTGGCCGCCAACGCCGCGACCGTCGGGCTCGCCGACCGGTACCGGTCGTGCGCGCTCGGCGAGGAACTGCTCGCGGGGGCGACGGTCGTGCTGATGCAGCTGCCGCGGAGCCTCGGCGAACTCACCGAGGTCGCCGAGGCGATCGCCCGCCACGCCGACCCGTCCGTCGTCGTCTACGCGGGCGGACGCAACAAGCACATCTCCACCGCCATGAACGACGTGCTCGGGCGGTCGTTCGCCGACGTCCGCGCCACCCTCGGCAGGCAGAAGTCGCGGGTGCTGATCGCGAGCGGACCGCGGGACTCGGCGCAGCAGACGTACCCCGTCACCGATCATCTCGCCGAGATCGGGCTGGACGTCGTCTCCTACGGGGCGGCGTTCGCCGGCCCCAAACTGGACATCGGGACCCGATACCTCCTCGACTTCCTGCCCCGGGTGAACCCCCGGGCACGGGACGCCGTGGACCTCGGCTGCGGAACCGGCATCCTCGCCGTCAGCCTGGCCCGGCTCCTCCCGGAGGTGTCGGTGATCGCGACGGACCAGTCGTCGGCGGCGGTGGCGTCGGCCGCCGCGACCGCCCGCGCCAACGGTCTCGACGGGCGGGTGTCCACCCTGCGCGACGACGCCATGTCCACCCTCGCGACCGACAGCCAGGACGTCGTCCTGTGCAACCCGCCGTTCCACGTGGGCGCGGCCGTCCACACCGGTGGGGCGTCGAAGATGTTCGCCGAAGCCGGGCGCGTGCTCCGGCCCGGTGGCGAGTTGTGGACCGTGTACAACTCCCACCTCGGATACCGCGGCCGGTTGCAGCGGCTCGTCGGCAGAACCGACGTGGTCGGGCGGAATCCCAAATTCACGGTCACCCGGTCGGTGGCCTGACCGCCACGCCGACCGGCCTCGTCTGGCGAGTGTCCCGGCGGCACCGGTAGAGTCCGAATTGTCCGACCCGAAAGCGACGAACGGGAACTTGCGACGGGTGCCGGACGTTCAACGTACAAGACACCCGGATCCACCCGGCGAGCCACGAGAAGGGATGTGCACGGTGCGCACCACCAGTAACCCGGTGTTCCGCAACCTGCCCAAACAAGAGGGCAGCGGCGGATACGCCTCGTTCGGATCTACGACGGCCGGCGCCGCGCAGGTCACGCAGCAGTTCGGTCAGCCGCAGTACACGCAGGCCGAGCCCTACCGGACGGGTCCCGACCACCGTTCGATGACCATCGACGACGTCGTCACCAAGACGGGCGTCACGCTCGGCGTGCTCACGGTGTCGGCGATCATCTCCTACTTCCTGGTGAGCAACGACGCGAACCTCGCGGCCCCGCTCGTCATCGGCGGCGGCCTCGTCGGTCTCGTACTGGTCCTCGTGGCCACGTTCGGCCGCAAGATGGACAACCCGGGCATCGTCCTCGCCTACGCGGTCGCGGAGGGCCTGTTCCTCGGTGCGCTGTCGTTCATGTTCACCGACGTCACCTTCGGCGGAGTCGGCGGTGCGGCGCTCATCGGGCAGGCCGTGCTCGGCACGTTCGGCGTGTTCTTCGGCATGCTCGTCGTCTACAAGACCGGCGCCATCCGGGTCACACCCCGCCTGACGCGGATGATCATCGGCGCCCTCATCGGTGTCGTCGTCCTCGCATTGGGCAACCTGATCGCCAGCTTCTTCATGGACGGTGGCTTCGGCCTCCGCGACGGCGGTCCCGTGGCGATCATCTTCAGCCTCGTCTGCATCGGCATCGCCGCGTTCAGCTTCCTGCTGGACTTCGACGCCGCCGACCAGCTGATCCGCGCCCAGGCGCCGGAGAAGGCAGCGTGGGGCGTCGCCTTCGGCCTCACCGTCACCCTGGTGTGGCTGTACGTCGAGATCCTGCGACTGCTGAGCTACTTCAACAG
>NZ_JBHUSF010000498.1:0-4247 GCF_042673295.1 Rhodococcus sp. NPDC057014 | reverse complement strand
CCAGGGCGAGTGCCATCGTCAGATCGGCGATGATCTTGCCCGGATCGTGGGAGGTCGTCGGTTTACGCCAGGGTTCGAGCGCGCTCGATAACGCGGTGGTCAGGCCTGTCTTCTCAATGGTGCGCAGCAACAGCACCGACCCGGCGTGCGACGCGACACCGGTTCCGGCGGAGTCAACGGACAGCGACGGGTACCACGAAGTAGACTTGCCCACCAGAAAGGTGCTCCTCGAATGCGGTGAATATTGGCCCTCAGCAAGCCTTATTCTCCCAGTTCGGAGCACCTTTCTTCATGACCGACACCGGGCCGGACCGGGATTGCCGTGAAAGCGCGAGGCTAACCACGCACGGGCGCGAAGCGCCTACAGGATGTCGCGGACCTTCTCGGCCGGCCGGGCGAGGACGGTGCCCTTGTCCGTCACGACGATCGGTCGCTCGATGAGGATGGGGTTGTCCACCATCGCTTCCAGCAGTTCGTCCTCGGACGCCTCGGCGAGCCCGAGTTCCTTGAAGACGGCCTCCTTCTTGCGGATCGCCTCGCTCGGCTTCAGGCCGGCGTCGTCGAGAAGTTTGCGCAATCCGTCCCGCGAGGGCGGGGTCTCGAGGTACTTCACGACGGTCGGTTCGATGCCCGCGTCCCGGATCAGTCCGAGGACGGTGCGGGACGTGTTGCAGCGCTGGTTGTGGTAGATGGTCGCGGTGTTCGCCATATCCGACATTCTGCACCCGGGGAACAAATGCGCCCGCACCGAGCGCTGAACCGGGGGTAGTCAGTCGTGAACAGCCGACGAAAGAGGGAGATCGACCATGGCCGAGCACAGGGACGCAGCGCCGCAGCGCATCGTCATCGCGGGTGGGCACGGGAAGATCGCCCGTCACCTCATCAAGATCCTCACCGCCCGCGGCGACCGTGCGGTCGCGTTGATCCGCAATCCCGACCACGAGCACGAGGTGGCGGCGCTCGGCGCCGAACCGGTGGTGATCGATCTGGAGACGGCGAGCGCGGACGACGTCGCGAAGACCCTCGTCGGTGCGGACGCCGCAGTGTTCGCGGCCGGTGCCGGCCCGGGCAGCGGAATCGCCCGCAAGGACACCGTCGACCGCGGGGCCGCGGTCCTGCTCGCGGACGCCGCCGAGAAGGCGGGCACGAGGCGATTCGTTCAGGTCGGCTCGTTCGGGGCGGGTGAGCCGATCCCCGAGGGTACCGACGACGTCTTCGCCGCCTACCTGGTCGCGAAGACAGCCGCCGAGGAGGATCTGCGCGCCCGCACCCACCTCGACTGGACGATTCTCCGTCCGGGCGGCCTCCTCGACGACGACCCGACGGGGCACGTCACGCTCACCGCGCCTCCCCTCGAACGCGGCACCGTCACGCGTGCCGACGTCGCAGCGGTGGTCGCGGCGCTCCTGGACCACCCGAACACGGCGAAGAAGACGCTCATGCTGACGTCCGGTCCGACGCCGATAGCGGACGCCGTCGCCGCGCTGTAACCATTGCGGCGCCGCAACCGCGCAACTACGGTCTGATACAACGCCTGGAACAACGGAGGTGGCGCCGGCCGTGGACATCGACATCGACCCCGATTCGTCGACCGCCCCGTTCGACCAGTTGCGATTGCAGATCATCGAGCAGGTGCGCAGCGGGCAACTGATCGCGGGAACGAAGATCCCCACGGTTCGTGCGCTCGCCGTCGAGGTCGGCCTCGCACCGAACACGGTCGCCAAGGCGTACCGGGAACTCGGTGAGCAGGGTGTGATCGAAACCCGGGGCAAGCAGGGCACATTCATCGCGAGCGGCGGCGACCCCATTCGCGCCGGGGCCGAGAAGGCCGCAACAGGGTATGTGCAGGAACTGCGGAAGCTGGGGGTGTCCGACGAGGAGATCCTCGGCTTCGTGCAGTCCGCTCTCCGCGGCGCCGACTGAGGACGGCGCCCCATCCAGAAGGTGTGACCTCAGAAGGTGTGACCCAGAAAGGTAGACGCTCGGTATGGCTTCCGCACTCTTCCGCGACCTCGCACTACTGATCGCCCGGATCGGGCTCGGCGTGATCTTCGTCGCGCACGGCTGGCAGAAGTTCTTCGACTACGGAGTGAAGGCCACCCAGGCGTCGTTCGCCGACATGGGCGTCCCGCTGCCCGACATCTCTGCTGTTGCGGCCGCCACTGTCGAACTCGCGGGTGGATTTGCTCTCATCGTGGGCGTCGCCACACCGATCGCCGGAATCCTGCTGTTCCTCGACATGCTCGGCGCGCTGATTCTGGTGCACGCGGACAAGGGTGTGTTCGTCGCGAACGGTGGGTACGAACTCGTCGTCGCACTCGGCGTCGGGTCGCTGCTTCTCGCCGTGATCGGCGCCGGACGCCTCAGCATCGACGGGCTCCTCGGAAGAGGCTCGGGATGGGGCAAAACCGCAGCGTAACGATACCGTTCGGTGGGTCTCGATTCGGTGTGAAGCGGTGGGCTAGCTTGCTTTTACCATCGAAAATGACCAACGTAGTTGTTCATGGCAATGAATACTGATCTGCCTGATCAAGGTTCCGACACCGCTGACGCGGCCGTCGGCGGAGGGCTCAGACGGGTCGGTGTTCGCACCGACCACGTCGTGTTCTCGGCCGCCGCCGCCGCGGTGTCGGCAATCGTCGTCTGGGGGCTCGTGGCCCCCGACAATCTCGACACCACGACGGGTAAGGCGCTCGACTGGCTGGTCACCGACATGGGCTGGTTGTTCGTCCTGTCGGCGTCCGGGTTCGTCCTCTTCTCACTGTGGCTCGCGTTCAGCAAGTTCGGACAGATTCCGCTCGGCAAGGACGGTGAGAAGCCGGAGTTCCGGACCGTCAGCTGGATCGCGATGATGTTCAGCGCCGGAATGGGCATCGGACTGATGTTCTTCGGTGTCGCCGAACCGCTCGCGCACTACGTGACACCCCCTCCGGGTTCCAGCGGTGGCATCGGAACGGCGATGGCCACCACCATGTTCCACTGGAGCCTGCACCCGTGGGCGATGTACGCGGTGGTCGGACTGTCGATCGCGTACGGCTCGTACCGCAAGGGTCGCAAGCAGCTGTTCAGCTCCGCGTTCATCCCGCTGCTCGGCCGCCGCGCCGAGGGGCCGATCGGCAAGTTCATCGACGTCCTCGCGATCTTCGCGACACTGTTCGGCACCGCAGCCTCGCTGGGCCTCGGCGCACTGCAGATCGGTTCCGGATTTCAGGTCGTCGGGTGGATGTCGGAGGTCAGCACGTTCCTGCTGGTCGCGATCGTCGCCCTGCTGACTCTCGCGTTCGTGGCCTCCGCCGTGTCGGGTGTCGCCAAGGGAATCCAGTGGCTCTCCAACACCAACATGGTGCTCGCCGTCGTCCTGGCACTGTTCGTGTTCGTCGTCGGCCCGACGGTTCTCATCCTCAACCTGCTGCCCACGACGATCGGCGCCTACGCCGCGCAGCTCGCGCAGATGTCGGCCCGCACCGGGGCGTCGTCCGATCCGGCGACCGGCGAATGGCTGTCCTCGTGGACCATCTTCTACTGGGCGTGGTGGATCTCCTGGACCCCGTTCGTCGGCATGTTCCTGGCCCGCATCAGCCGCGGCCGCACCATCCGGCAGTTCGTGGTCGGTGTGATCGTGGTGCCGAGCGCCGTGAGCCTCGTGTGGTTCGCGATCTTCGGTGGTGCGGGAATCAACGAGCAGCGTGACGGAATCGACCTCGCCGGGCAGGACACCCAGGAGGGGCAGCTGTTCGGGATGCTCAACCACCTGCCGCTCACCGGCATCACGACCGTCCTGGTGATGATCCTCGTGGGAATCTTCTTCGTCTCCGGCGCCGACGCCGCATCGATGGTGATGGGAACCCTGTCGCAGCGCGGTTCGCTGGAGCCGCAGCGCTGGGTGGTCGTGTTCTGGGGTGTGCTCACCGGTGGTGTGGCCGCGCTGATCCTGTGGACCGGCGGCGACACCGCACTCGACGGACTGCAGACGATGACGATCATCGCTGCGGCGCCGTTCGTCATCGTGATGATCGGGTTGTGCTTCTCGCTGTACAAGGATCTGTCCCGCGACCAGATGATCGTCGACGGCCGGGAAATGCGGAGGGAGATGCGGAGAGCGGCGGCGAAGCGTCGTCGCGACCGGATCTCGTCCCGCTAGAGAAACAGTCTGCGAGCCGCGCGGGTGCCCCCCGGCCCCGGCGGGGCGGCACGTGTAATGTGTCTTATAAACAAAAACCAGCCCACCAGACCAACCGGGATGTGGG
>NZ_JBHUSF010000497.1:0-4279 GCF_042673295.1 Rhodococcus sp. NPDC057014 | reverse complement strand
GTGGTTGACGAGTCCCTGCACTCGTCGACCACGCACGGGCGGCGAAGCGCCTACCTGCCTGCCATCCGCTCGAGGCGCTCGATCCGCTCGGCCATCGGCGGGTGGGTGGAGAACATCCGGCTCATCTTCTCGCCGGTGCGGAACGGGTTGGCGATCATCAGGTGCGACTGTGCGGCGAGCTGAGGCTCCGGCGGCAGCGGCGCGGCCTGAGTGCCACGTTCCAGTTTCCGGAGTGCCGACGCGAGCGCCAGCGGGTCGCCGGTGAGTTCGGCGCCCGACTGGTCGGCCTGGAACTCCCGGGACCGCGACACCGCGAGCTTGACGACGGTCGCGGCGATGGGCCCGAGCAGCGACACCAGGAGCAGCGCGATCGGGTTCGCGCCCTGTCCCCCGCCGCGGCCGCCGAACATGTTGGCGAACATGGCGAAGTTCGCGAGTCCCGACACGACGGCCGCCATCGCGCCTGCCACCGACGAGATGAGGATGTCGCGGTTGTAGACGTGCGACAGCTCGTGCCCGAGCACGGCCCGGAGTTCCCGCTCGTCGAGGATCTGCAGGATGCCGCTGGTGCAGCAGACCGCCGCGTGGCGGGGGCTGCGCCCGGTGGCGAACGCGTTGGGCGCGCTGGTGGGGCTGATGTAGAGCCGCGGCATCGGCTGGTGCGCGGTGGTCGCCAGTTCCCGGACGATGCGGTAGATGACCGGCGCCTGCACCTCGGTGATCGGCTGGGCGTGCATGGCCTTGAGCGCCAGCTTGTCGCTGTTGAAGTACACGTACGCGTTCATGCCCACCGCGAACACGATGGCCAGCAGCAGAATGGTCGGGTTGCGGAACAGGGCGCCGATGAACACGATCAGCGCCGACATGCCGACCAACAGAACCAGAGTCTTCGCCCCGTTTGCGTAGCGCACGTCACGCCTTCCTTGTCGTTGTCACCCCGATCACGGTCGTCCGAATTTCGAGATCGTGATCATTCAACGAAACACGGTGGCGGGACGGTTCCCGTCCGGCGAACGAGATCGGGTGAAGACGAGTCCGGGTACTGACGATACGGCTCAGCCGACGCGCTCGATCGTGTAATCGACGAGCTTCACGAGGGCGTCGTTGGCGGGGCCCTGCGGCAGTTCGGCGAGCTGAGCGCGGGCCTGGACCGCGAACTCCTCGAGCTTCGCCTTCGCGGCGGCCATGCCGGGTGAGCGTTCGAGGAGCGCGAGGGCCTCGGCGACGTCGTCGTCGTTGGTGACGGGGCCGTCGAGGAGCACGCGCAGGCGGTCGGCCTCGGGACCCTCGTCACGCAGCGCGTACAGGACGGGCAGCGTGTGCACGCCCTCCCGCAGATCGGTTCCGGGGGTCTTGCCGGACTGCGCGGAGACCGAGGAGATGTCGATGATGTCGTCGGAGATCTGGAAGGCGGTGCCCACGGCGTCACCGAGCCGTTCGAGCCGCTTCACGTGATCGGCGTCCGCACCGGAGAACGTGCCGCCGAAGCGCCCGCACGCCGCGATCAGCGAACCGGTCTTCTCCCACACCACCTTGAGGTAGTGCTCGACCGGATCCTGCTCGCCGCGGAGCCCGATCGTCTCGCGCATCTGGCCGGTCACGAGTTCGGCGAACGTCTCGGCGATGATGCGCACCGCCTCGGGGCCGAGGGTCGACACGAGACGCGACGCGTGGGCGAACAGGTAGTCGCCGGCGAGGATGGCAACGCTGTTGCCCCACCGCGAGTTCGCGCTGGGCGCGCCGCGGCGCATCGAGGCCTCGTCCATCACGTCGTCGTGGTACAGCGTGGCAAGGTGGACCAGTTCGACGACGGTGGCCGCCGTGACCACCGACGGGTCGGAGGCCTTCGGTCCGAGCTGGGCGGTGAGCACCGTGAAGAGGGGGCGGAAACGCTTGCCTCCCGCCTTCGCGAGATGCAACGCCGCCTCCGTCAGGAAATCCTCCCCGTCGGAGAGCTCACTGACCAGCAGTTCCTCGACTTGCTTCAGTCCTTCACGGACCGTGGCGGCGAGCTGCGGGTCGCCGAGATCGATCCCGGCGACCGTAGTGCCCACTACAGCGTCGGCAGCGGTGTGTGCTGCGCCCTCGGTGCTCACGTTCTCAGTACCCATTCCTGTCGTCAGTGACGGCGCGGCTCCGCGCCGTCGGTGGCGGCTCGGCTACCACGGTAGTGAACCTAGCGGTTCCGCCGCCCGTCGGCCTCGCCGCGGTCGTGTAGCGAAGCCTGACAGGATGTAGGCGTGGTCGCAGCAGAACAGTCGCCCGCGGGATCCCCGCTTCCCACCGCCACCGACGTCCTCGTCATCGGTGCTGGTCCGGCCGGGTCCTCGGCCGCCGCCTGGGCGGCTCGTGCGGGACGTGACGTGGTCCTCGCCGACGCGGCGGTGTTTCCCCGCGACAAGACGTGTGGCGACGGACTCACCCCCCGCGCCGTCGCCGAGCTCGACCATCTCGGTCTCGGCGACTGGGTGCGGTCGAAGGGCACCAATCGCGGGCTGAGGCTCAGCGGGTTCGGGCAGGAGCTCGAACTCGAGTGGCCCGGCAGGTCGTTCCCGGCCGTCGGCAGCGCCGTGGCCCGCACAGAGCTGGACGACCGGATCCGCGCGACCGCCGTCGACGCCGGAGCGGTCATGGTGGAGGGCGCCAAGGCAATCGGCGTCGAACACGGCGGTGACCGGGTGACGGCGGTGACCCTGAAAACCGCCGACGGGACCCACACCGTCCGCTGCCGGACGCTGATCGTCGCCGACGGTGTCCGCTCCACCCTCGGCAAGCAGCTGGGTCGCGAATGGCACCGGGACACGGCGTACGGTGTGGCCGCCCGCGCCTACATCGCCACCGACCGCAGCGCCGACCCGTGGATCACGTCCCACCTCGAACTGCGGGACGCCGCCGGGACGCTGCAGTCGGGTTACGGCTGGGTGTTCCCCCTGGGCACCGGCGAGGTGAACATCGGTGTCGGCACCCTGGCCACCGCCAAACGTCCGGCACCCGGCGCGCTGCGCCCCCTGCTGGACCTGTATGCGGCGCAGCGCCGCGAAGAATGGAACTGGGACGGGGAACTGCGGGCCGTCGCGTCGGCGTTGCTGCCGATGGGCGGAGCGGTGTCGCACATCGCGGGCCGGAACTGGGCGATCATCGGCGACGCCGCGGCGTGCGTGAATCCGCTGAACGGCGAGGGCATCGACTACGGGCTCGAAGGCGGGCGCCTGGTCGCGGAGGTCCTCGACGCTGACGACCTGACGCGGCTGTGGCCGTCGATCCTGAGGGAGCGGTACGGCCGGGCGTTCTCCGTGGCACGGCGCCTCGCCGGTCTGCTGACCGTGCCGCGGGTCCTGCCCGCGTCCGGCCCGGTGGCGATGCGGTCCCGCGCGCTGATGACCGTCGCGGTGCGCGTGATGGGCAACCTCGTCACCGAGGAGGACAGCGACCTCACCGCCCGCGCGTGGCGGGCCTCCGGCCTGGTGTCGCAGAAGGTCGACTCGCGACCGCTGTTCGGCTGACGGTCAGCGCGTGGCGCGGTGCAGCGCGACGACACCGCCGGTGAGGTTGCGCCACTGCACGTTCCGCCACCCGGCCGCTTCGATGCGCATCGCGAGTTCCTGCTGGGTGGGCCAGGCGCGGATGGACTCGGCGAGGTACACGTAGGCGTCGGGGTTGCTGCTGACGGCGCGCGCGACCCGCGGCAACGCCTTCATCAGGTACTCCATGTAGACCGTCCGGAACGGCCCGAACACCGGCGTCGAGAACTCGCTCACGACGAGACGCCCACCCGGTTTGGTGACCCGGGCGATCTCGCGGAGGCCGGCGTCGAAATCGGAGACGTTGCGCAGCCCGAAGGAGATGGTGGCGGCGTCGAACACGGCGTCGGCGTAGGGCAGGTGCATCGCGTCGCCCGCGACCATCGGCACGTGGCGGCCGCTGCCTGCCTGCAGCATCCCCTTGGAGAAATCGGTGGCCACGCACCAGGCGCCCGACCGTCCGAGTTCGACGGTCGACACCCCGGTCCCGGCGGCGAGGTCGAGGACCCGCTCCCCCGGCTTCAGGGCCAGAGCGGAGCGCGTCGCCTTGCGCCAGCTGCGGTCCTGGCCGAACGACAGGATCGTGTTGGTGAGGTCGTAGCGCTTCGCGACGCCGTCGAACATCGACGCGACCTCGTGCGGATCCTTTTCGAGCGACGCCCGCGAACCGTGTGTAGTTGCCACGCCCGAAACGCTACCAACCGTGCCCGGCACCGCGGTCGGCGCCGGGCACGGTGGCGGGGCGATCACTTCTTGGA
>NZ_JBHUSF010000496.1:0-4283 GCF_042673295.1 Rhodococcus sp. NPDC057014 | reverse complement strand
ACCGTGATCAGTCGAGGTCGAACCGGTCGAGGTTCATCACCTTGTTCCACGCGGACACGAAGTCCTGCACAAACTTCTGCTGCGCGTCGTCGGTGGCGTAGACCTCGGCGAGAGCACGCAGTTGCGAGTTCGAACCAAACACCAGATCGACGGCGGTGGCGGTCCACTTGGCGTCGCCCGTGACCCGGTCGCTGCCCTCGTAGACGTTCTCGGCGGAGGCTGCTCCCTTCCACACCGTCCCCATGTCGAGGAGGTTGACGAAGAAGTCGTTGGTCAGCACCTCGGGCCGGTCGGTGAACACGCCGTGCGCCGTCTGCCCGAAGTTGGCGTTCAGCGCCCGCAGGCCGCCGATGAGGACCGTCAACTCGGGGGCGGTCAGGTTGAGCATGTAGGCCCGCTCGACCAGAAGCGCCTCGGCAGGCAACTTCTCTCCCGGCCGGAGGTAGTTGCGGAACCCGTCGGCCCTCGGTTCGAGCACCGCGAACGACTCGACGTCGGTCTGCTCCTGCGAGGCGTCGGTGCGCCCCGGCGTGAACGGAACCGTGATGTCGTGGCCGGCGCTCTTCGCCGCCTTCTCGACACCGGCGGCACCGGCCAGAACGATCAGGTCCGCGAGCGAGACCTTCACACCGCCGGACTGCGACGAGTTGAAGTCCTGCTGGATCTGTTCGAGGGTCTGCAGAACCTTGGACAGCTCGGCCGGGCTGTTGACCTCCCAATCCTTCTGCGGCGCAAGTCGGATCCGCGCCCCGTTGGCGCCGCCCCGCATGTCGGTGCCGCGGAAGGTGGCTGCCGACGCCCAGGCGGTGGACACCAGCTGGGAGATGGACAGCCCCGAATCGAGGATCTTGCCCTTCAGGGCGGCGATCTCGCTGTCACCGATCAACTGGTGATCGACGGCAGGGACCGGGTCCTGCCACAGCTGTGCCTCCGGGACCCACGGGCCGAGGTAGCGCGTGACCGGTCCCATGTCGCGGTGCAGCAGCTTGTACCACGCCTTGGCGAACGCGTCGGCGAACTCCTCCGGGTGGTCGAGCCAGCGGCGGGTGATCTTCTCGTACGCCGGGTCGATGCGCAGCGAGAGGTCCGTGGTCAGCATCGTGGGGGCGCGTCCCGCCGACGAATCGAAGGGGTCGGGAATCGTCCCCGCGCCCGCGCCGTCCTTCGCGGTCCACTGCCAGGCACCGGCGGGGCTCTTGGTGAGCTCCCACTCGTAGCCGTACAGGACCTCGAGGAAGCTGTTGTCCCACTTCGTCGGTGTGGGAGTCCACACGACCTCGAGACCGCTGGTGATCGCGTCCTTGCCGACGCCGGTGCCGTAGGCACTCTTCCAGCCCAGACCCTGCTGCTCGATCGGGGCGGCTTCCGGCTCCGGGCCGACCAGGTCGGCGTCGCCTGCGCCGTGGGTCTTGCCGAACGTGTGGCCGCCGGCGATCAGCGCGGCGGTCTCCTCGTCGTTCATCGCCATGCGGCCGAACGTCTCCCGGATGTCGCGGGCGGCGGCAAGTGGATCCGGCTGGCCGTTGGGCCCCTCCGGGTTCACATAGATGAGACCCATCTGCACGGCCCCGAGCGGACCCGAGAGGTCACGATCGCCGCTGTAGCGTTCGTCGCCCAGCCAGGTGTCCTCGGGACCCCAGTAAATCTCCTCGGGCTCCCAGATGTCCTCGCGCCCGAATCCGAATCCGAAGGTCTTGAATCCCATCGACTCCAGGGCAACGTTGCCGGCGAAGACGAGGAGGTCGGACCACGAGATCTGCTTGCCGTACTTCTGTTTCACGGGCCAGAGCAGGCGGCGGGCCTTGTCGAGGCTCGCGTTGTCGGGCCAGCTGTTGAGGGGCGCGAACCGCTGGGCGCCCTGACCGCCGCCGCCGCGGCCGTCGGCGATGCGGTAGGTGCCTGCGGCGTGCCAGCTCATCCGGATGAACAGGCCGCCGTAGTGGCCGAAGTCGGCGGGCCACCAGTCCTGCGAATCCGTCATCAGATCGGTGAGGTCACGCTTGAGTGCCTCGACGTCGAGTTTCGCGAACTCCGCTGCGTAGTCGAAGTTCTCGCCCATCGGGTTCGACTTGGACGAATGGGCGTGCAGGACCGACAGCTCCGGCTGGTTCGGCCACCAGTCGCGGTTCGTCCTCGGGCGGTGCGCCGTCGGAGTGGGGGACGGGATTGCGGGGTTTTCACTTTCACTGGTGCTCTGAGTGTTTCCCTCGTGAGCGACCGGGCAGCTATCGGACACAACATTCCTTCCGGGAGAGACCAATTTGGGCTGTTGGTCAGGGTTTCGATCGAGAAGTCTGTGTTGTCGAGCAGTCGGGGCACAGACCCCAGTAGATGACCTCGGCCTCCTCTACGAGGAAACCGTTGTCGTCGGACGCGGTCAGGCAGGGGGCCTCGCCGACGGCGCAGTCGACGTCCGCAATGGCCCCACACGACCGGCAGATCACGTGGTGGTGATTGTCTCCGACCCGCGACTCGTAACGAGCCACGGAGCCGGCCGGCTGTATCCGGCGCACCAATCCCACCGCGGTCACTGCGTGCAGCACGTCGTACACGGCCTGCCGGGACACCCCGTCCAGAACCGTGCGCACCGCGCCGAAAATCGTCTCCGTATCGGCGTGCGGACGTGCGTGCACCGCCTCCAACACCGCGACCCGCGGGCGGGTCACGCGAAGCTCAGCCCCGCGCAGTAACGCTGCGTAATCCGGCATCGACGGCACCCACCCACTATGACCTACTTTTCTGGACTCAGTAAAGAGTTTGCGGAAACAATTTGCCGTGACTTCAACTTACATACAAATGGTGGCCCGATCATCGGCGAGTGCTCCGACAACCCGTCGGGGAAGCTCGAGGGTGACCACGACCGACGGAACCGAATCCGGAGAGGACACTCCGACGATGCCACCCGACGGCACGAGCGACAGTCCGCCGCCACCGCCGCCGGTGGCCACGATGTGCACGTTCCACACGCCGTGGCGAATCGTCAGCGGCACACCGTGGATTCCGCCGGAAGGGGATTCTCCGCTGTTGTCGAAGTAAGTGCAGGTGACCGTTTTGCCGGACTGGGTGCATTGCAACGGCAATTGCGCCAACGGTCACCGAGCGCGACACCCCACCCACGACACTTCGATACGGAACGGGCCCAACGTGACTGGCGGGGCTGACCCCGTCAGTACCAGTACTTACGTCCGCCCACCTTGCGGCCCATCAGCCCGAGGAGCAGGAGGAGAAGGCCGACTGCGCCGACGACGAGGCCTGCGATCCATAATGACGAGATCTTGACGACCAAGCCGACGACGATGAGCACCACACCGATTGCGATCATGGCCAATTCCTCTGTGAGAGTGGCTCGGGCTTTTACGCGAATCCTAGGCGCAGGAAGCCGTCGACGTCAGGGAACCGCAGCGGCTGATCACGCGGCCGGCCCGGTGTCGCCCGGGGAGACGATGCCGTGATCGAACGCGTAGACGATGGCCGCCGCGCGATCGCGGAGGTCGAGCTTGAGGAAGATGTGCCCGACGTGACTCTTCACGGTCACACCCGAGATGCCCAGTTCACGCCCGATCTCGCCGTTGCTGTGGCCGCGCCCGACGAGTGCGAGCACGTCGAGTTCCCGGGCGGTCAATTCGGTGAGGCGGTGGCGGTCCCCGTCGGTTGACGGCGCGACGGCGCGGTACGTGGCGAGAACCCGTCCGGTCACGGCCGGGTCGAGGCAGGCGCCGCCGTCGGCGACAGTGCGTACGGCGCGAATCAGATCCTCCGCCGGTGAATCCTTGAGGATGAACCCCGTGGCACCGGCGCGCAGCGATCCGGACAGCAGTTCGTCGTCGTCGAACGTGGTGAGCACCAACACCGGCGGCGGCTGAGCGGCCGAGCGGAGTTCGCGGGTGGCCTGGATGCCGTCGACCTTCTTCATCCGCAGATCCATGAGCACGACATCCGGGGTGTGCTCCGCCACCGCGCCCGGCACCTCCGAGCCGTCTGCGCATTCGCCGACGATCACGAAGCCGTCCTTGCGCCGAAGGATCCGGCGCAGCCCCGACCGCACCAGTTCCTGGTCGTCGACCAGCAGCACCCTGATCTCCGGGCCCGTCACGACAGTCCCGGAAGGTGACGGAGAATCGCCGGACGGCACGAGTCTCGGGGCAGTGGCACCGCCGCGTGCACCGACCATCGCCCGCCGTCCGGGCCTGCGTGGAGGGTGCCACCGAGCAATGTGGCGCGCTCGCGCATGCCCCGCAGACCGGAACCGCGTGCGCGGCCGGGTGCCGGCCCCCCGCCGCGGA
>NZ_JBHUSF010000495.1:0-4295 GCF_042673295.1 Rhodococcus sp. NPDC057014 | reverse complement strand
CAGGGTCGGCCATTGCGGCGGCCTCGGCCGCCGCAATCGGCGACAGCGCGCCGGGCGTGCGCCGATACAGATCCAGGGTGCCCAGCGCGATGGCGCCGAATTGCAGCGGAAACGCGAACACCGCCGCCACCCCTACCGCCTGCGCCGCCTCGGTGAACGCCGGCCACTGGTGATCCGCCGCGGCGAGATCGTCGATCAGTACCGGATCGCCCTGGGTGAAGGCCGTGATGCCGGGTCCTTCGCCGAGGGTGTACTGATGGTCCTCGAGCAGACCGGCCCAGTCGGCGCTGGCGCCGAGCATGTCCTGGGCCGAGGCGGTCGCCCGCAATGTTACTGCCGCGGCGTCGATCCCGGTCAGCAGGTCCACGCAGTTGCGGCACACCGACCGGCCCCATGTGCCCTGCCCGGGGCTGCCCGCGGCGTCCACGACCGCCCGCCACAACGCCCCCCGCCGGTCGTGGTTTGCCACTTCGCCCTCTTTCTGCCGCTGCCGCTCACCCTACGGACGGGCCGGCTGACCATTGGCCACGCCCGGCATATCCCACTGTCTGAGCAGTGTTCCCGGCGTGGACAACGCCTACGCACGCGCGACCCCGGGCGGTGCCCGGAGCGACCTATCCGGTCCCATCGGGTTCCGCGTGTGCCGGCGGAGCACGGGGTACTCGGTCGGCAGACGCACCGATGTTCCGGACCATCGGTGTCGTCGAGGCTGCACCAGTTCAGCTGAGTAGCTGGTGCAACCGCCCCCAGCCGGGTCATCGACAACGGCACCGACCCCGTCAACCAAATGACGACGCGGGCAGCCGGTGACGGTGGGCCGGGTCGCACCAACGATCGCGGTGCATTCGACGGACCCGGATGCCTCTGACCGAGAGGGTGTACAGATTGTGCCTCGCATCGAAGACCCCTACGGCTGCAATAGCCCTGATGTCGGGTTCGAAGACGATCCGATTCGGTGGCCGGATCCGAGTCCGCTGGACCTGTGGTGGCAAGGGGTGATGTCCGAGAGCCTGCGCCGGTCCCGGGAACAGCCCACTCGGCCGGTAGGTCCGTCCGAGTCGACGGACTCCCGGAATCCGGATCTTCGCCCGCACGTGAGTTAGACCAATTGCCGATCGGACCGGATCCGACGTCCCGGCGATGGGGTGTGCCCGTTCGGGCGCGTCCTGATCTGTTCATCCGGCGTGAGCCGAGATGCCGTCACGGCAATGGCCTTTCCCATGCTTGCTCGTCACCGGTCCCGGGTATCCGGTCCCCATCCCTACGACAGAAGGCGTGTTGACCGTGCCGACGAAACAGGACCACCACTCCACCCCACCGGTGCCGATCCGACGGTGGCCCGAGAGCCCGCCACCACCGATCGGCGGCACCGAGGTCCACGGCGGACGCACTCTGTTCGCACAACCGCACCTGACGCTGCAGTTGGTGCGGATCACCGCATTCGAGATCGGGTTGAACGTGCACCTGGCACTGACCGCCGAGGGGCGCTCGGCGGTGGCGGCGCGGATGCAGGCCCGCCCCCTCACCGATGCCCGCGACAGTTCCGCGCGGTGGTCGTACCTCGATGTCTGGATCGGCACCGAACAGCTCGCGGTCGCCGACCCCTACCGCACCCGCCCCGATGTGCGCGCCGAGGAGGGCGGGATGTGCATCTACCGCACCGAACCGCACTACTGGATTCCCGTACCCCCGCCCACCCCGTTCCTGACGATCGCCACCGAATGGACTCAGATCGGACTCGAACCCGTCGTCACCACACTGAACCTCACCGACCCCGCAGCTGACCATTTCCCACCATCCGATGACTCCGACTCGGGTCCACAGACTGCTGACGAGCCGGCACAGCACCAACAAGGACAGTGATGGCAATGTCGATCGAGGACGGGCCCGGCGACACCCTGAGCCCCAGTGAAAGTGTCGACCCCGACGAGGTCCGCAACGACGACGGCGATGAGACGGTCGACCCACCCGAGGGGTGGAGTGCAGCCGACAAGTTCGGCACCACCCCCAGGGAGGAGCGCGAAGGCGAATCACTCGATGATCGACTGGCCGAGGAAGAACCTGATGTACTAGCCAGGGAAGCCGCCGACACGCTGCCACCGGACAGCGCGGCCGACCCCATCACCGACCTCGACGGCCTCAACCTTCCCGCGGTCGACGACGACAGCGAGGATGAGGACGAGGACGATATCGGTCGGCGCCCTCACGGCTCGATCAGTGGATCGCCGGACGACGGTACCGCGATCCATCCGGTCGTGGAGTAGCCCGACTCGGATCGAAAGCGGCGCCCTGAGCTTCGCTTTCGGTGGGCTACTCGTCCTCATCGACCCCTCCATGTCCAAACCGGTCTTGACAAGATCGACTGGTCCACTGGCCTGCTCGTCGGTGGAATCGTCACCTATGTCGGTGTCCTCGAACACCTCGGATCTGTCGATTTCCTCACGAGGCGACGCCGTCGCCAGCCTGCGGATCCCGCTGCTCTCCGCCCTGCCGACCGGCATCGTCGGAGTCTCGTGTCGGCCTTCACCTCGATCATGGGCCTGCTCGCGGCGCTCGTCCCACTCGCGCTCGCGCTCGTTGTCACCGAAAACATCCCGGATGGGCACTGATCTGCGCACTGGCGATCTGCGTCTCCATCGTCGATGTCTCCCCGTTCTCCACCGTAGGAGCCACCCTCGTCAGCTCCACCGTGGACGAAAGTGCACGCCCACGAATGACGAAGCTCATGATGGGCGTGTCGCTCGTCCTGATCGGACCGATCGCTCTGGTAGTCGACCTGGTCGTTCCCTCCATGCTCGTCTGATCCGCAAGAACTCGTGCGTGGCGCGGCCTATCACAACTGGCTGACGACCCAACACCAGGAAGGCCACGCATCGAATACTCGGTGCGTGGACTTCCTCGTGATCCGTGAATTTGGCGATGCGTGAACTATGGTGACCGCTTCGCTATGAACGCAATCATGCCGTCCTTCTGATCCTCGTGGCGAACGTCGAATGGAACACCTCGCACTCCCCACCGGAAGCGTGCGGGTTGACCTCGCGCTGGCGGCACTCGGTACCTCGACGCCATGGCGGCGGTCGGGCCATCAGCGAACTCGACGAACATCCGCGGCGTGCCCCCTCGCACGTCAGCCGGGGGTGGTCGCCGCAAACCTCAGATATGTGTCTACAAGAACAGATTTCTTGCTTGGTGATTTGAGATTTTCTGATTGGCTTGTGATCGATCGAGGTACTTGGATCTCCGACCAAGCGGAAGTGGCGCCCGCCGAAGGTGGGACCGCGTTTCGTCATCCGAGGAAGATCAGGAGAACCCGATGCGTAAGACGATTGTTGCGACCCTCACCGCGACCACCCTCATCCTCGGTGGTGCCGGACTCGCCCAGGCCGCCACGCCAGAGGCCGCCCATGCCCCGGCCGCCACTCAGCAGGCGCAAGACGATTCCACCGACACCGACGACGGTGGCGACAACACCGGACTGTGGGGTCTGCTCGGCCTGGCCGGCCTGCTGGGACTCGTCGGCCTCAAGCGCCGCAACGAAACCCGCACACCCACCCCACCGGCCACGACCACCCCCACGCCCACGTACGGCACCGATCCCGGCCACCGCCCGTAGAACGGAGTTCAACCCCCACCCCGCTACACGGGGCGTCGAGGTGCGACCCGACGCCCCGTGTACCGCCGAGCAGGCCCGGCAGGCCGGCCTCGCGCAGGAGGTCGCCGGTGTCCGGTGACCACTGAAAGGCGCGGGTAGGTGGACATCGCCGACCGACCGCTCGAGGTCACTGGGCAGGCGCTGGCAGGAGGGCAGCCAGCCACTGTCCACCGGCTGATCCCAGCACGCACGAGGTGAACGCGACTCAGCTCGGCAACGGCTGCATCGCATCCATTTTTCCGGGTTGGAAACGGTCCGATCTGGGCAAGCTTCCTCCACGTGACACCGCTGGACAAGCGGGACACGCCCCTGCACGCCTGGACTGCCGGGCAAGGATGAAAGATGAAGAGGTGCAAGCATCGTCGAATCGTTGATCTTCGGAGTGATCGCCTCCAGCGCCCTGGTGATCGGGGCCCTGGTTGGCGGATGGTTCACCATCCCCAAACGCGTCCTCGCCGCCATGCTGGCGTTCGCCGCAGGCGCTCTCATCACCGCGTTGACCTTCGAGTTGTTCGAAGAGTCCTACCACCAGGGCGGCATCTGGCGGGCCGCTCTCGGACTCGCCGCCGGCGCGCTCGTCTTCACCCTTCTCAGCCAGCAACTGGACCGGCTGGCCGAGGGAACCCACCGGCAGTCCCACGGC
>NZ_JBHUSF010000494.1:0-4308 GCF_042673295.1 Rhodococcus sp. NPDC057014 | reverse complement strand
ACCACCCTGCACCCGCCGATCCCCCGCCCGTGAGTACTTGTTAACCGCCGGCGGTTAACAAGTACTCACGGGTGGCGGAGCCGCACGACGAGCAGGAACGCGCCACCGGCCGCGTCGATCTGCGTCTCGACGTCCAGTTCCGGTGCGAGACGGGACAACCGGTCGAGCAACCACTCCGACGCGTCCTCCGCGTCCGATCGGCCCGGGCACCGCGCCACCGCCACCCGTCCACCCTTGCGGCCGAGTTGTTCGACGACGCCGATGATCGGGGCGGGATCGACGACGAACAACCGGTCGGGCCACGGCACGACCGGTTTCACGGCGCCCTTCTTGGTGTTGCACGCGCGGTGAGCGAGGCGTTCGACGCCGCCCTTCGCCTTGGCCTTCTTCGCGGTGACGACACTGTCGATGCTGGGGCCGCGCGGGTCGTTGACCGACATGTCGGGATCCACCGGTTCGTCACACAACCAACAGCGCCACGACTCGCGGTCGCCGACCTCTCGAAGAGTGCTCATGGGCGCCAACGCTACCCGTGGGCCTGGACGGGATCGAAGCCGGAGATCAGCCAGTCGTCACCGGATTTGGTCAGCTCGACGGAAATGCTCGTCGCCGTGACCGCGGGTTCCGGTTTCGCGGCGCTGGTAGTGGTCTGGTTGACGAACAGCAGCACCGTGGCCGTGTCGGCCGCCACCTCGACCGGACCGGACGCGGCCACCGTCGCCTGCGTGGCAACCCGGCTCTCCTTCGCCGCCGGGACGACGACGTCCGTCGTGAACTGCGTGTAATAGTCGAGGAACTCCCCCGTCAGGCGTTCCTTCGCGGCGCCGACGTCGTTCTCCACCGTGTCCGGCCCGTACGACAGCACGGCGATCGCGCCCTGCGACGCGGTGTCGGTGACGGCGGCGCGGACGGTGTCGTCGACGCTCCGGTCGGGCCGGTAGAGCGTGAAGTACAGCACCCCGGCCAGCACGGCCGTGACCACGGTGAGCGCACCCAGGATCAGGAGGAGACTGCGCGACTTCGGCGATGCGTCGGTACTCACTGCACGAACCCCGCCTTCACGATCTTGTACGTGCCGTCCTCGAGCTGCATCGTGACCCGCATTCTCTGACCACGGGGCTCGTCCGCGGCCCCACCCGCATTCGACACCTTCTGGGCGACCGCGACGAGCACGTCGGCGGAATCGCCGTCCTGCCTCTCGATCGCGGCCTGGCGCACCTCCCCGACCGATTTGACCCGGGCCTCCCGCATGACGGCGACGAGATCGGTGGACCGGGCCTCGAATTCGTCGCGGAATTCTCCGGCGGAGCCGTCGAGTACCTTCTGCACGCCTTCGTCGGCCCGCTCGAAGTCCATCGTCGTCAGATTCACGACACCCTGACGCGCGGCGTCCAGTATTTCGGACCGCTGCTGCGCCGCCTGCTCCGCCTGCCGGTGCGTGTAGCCGAAGTAGCCACTCACCGCGAGGAACGCGAGTGCGAGGACGGACAGAACCGCCACACCCGCGGTGACGGCCGACGTCCGGGGCCCGGGGGCAGCGTCCTCACCGGAAGCAGCGTCCTCACCGGGGGCAGCGTCCTGGTCGGGGGCCACTTCCACCATGGGGTTCCTTTCGTCGCGCGCTCTGTTACCTGGATCACGCCATGGTACCGGGTAGTCATATCAAATATTTTTCGCGTCGGCGTCCAGGCAGATCCGTGGACGGAAAGGCGCGTGGGAGACCCCGCGTACCGTCGGTGATCACTACTGTTGAGGAGAAGGCAGGCGACTCGAAGGGGATCCACGATGACCAGCGATTCAGGCGCACGCAGCCGCGTGCAGTTCGGTGCCGGGGCGACTCCGGAACTCGTCAGTTCCGAGGGACGGACCATCATCGCGGACGCCGTCGTCGCCAAGATCGCCGGCATCGCCACCCGTGAGATCAACGGCGTCTACGACGTGGGTGGCGGCACCGCACGCGCTGTCGGCGCCCTCCGGGACCGGATCCCCGGCGCCCGCGTCAACCACGCCCAGGGCGTCGCCGTCGAAGTCGGGGAGAAACAGGCCGCCATCGACATCGGCATCGTCGCCGAATACGGCGTCGCACTGCACGAACTCGCGGTCGGCATCCGACGCAACGTCATCGCGGCCGTCGAGCGCATGACCGGACTCGAAGTGACGGAAGTGAACATCACCGTCTTCGACGTCATGCTGTTCGACGAATCCGAGGCCGCGTCCGAACTCGACGGCAAACCGAGGGTGCAGTGACCGGACCGCTCCCACTGGACACCCACGCGGAGGACATCTCCGAACGCATCGTCGCCGCCGTCCTCGCGACCCCCGGAGTGGCAGCGATGCACGGCGGCCCGTTCGGCGAAATCGCGACGTACCTACCCGGACGCCGGGTGACCGGGGTGACCGTCGGCCCCACCTCCTGTGCCGTCCATCTCGCGGCGCGCTACCCCGCCAACGTCGTCGACACCGCCGAAAGAGTGCGGGCCGCAGTGGAATCGCTGGTGGACGTCCCCGTCGACGTGATCATCGAAGATCTCCTGACAGAGACAGGACACGCTCAATGAACAGCACCATCACAGGCCTGATCGTCGGACTACTCCTCGCCATCGCCGGCATCCTCGGCGGTTTCAGCGGATTCGTCTTCGCCGTCCTGCTCGGCGCGCTGGGCATGGCCGTCGGCGCGCACCGCGACGGGCACCTCGATCTCGGCGCCATCCTCCGAAGCCGCGGCCGTGGCTGAACCGTCCACCGCACCCCCCGCAGGCCCCCGGAAGGACGCGACGCTCGACGACACCGCCCAGCGCGGCGAACTGGTCATCAAGGAACGCGCCGTCGTGAAGATCGCCGTCGCCGCAGCGCTCCAGGTGCCCGGCGTCGTCAAGCAGTCCGGCGGACTGTCCCGGCTGACGGGCCGGGAACTCCCCCGCGCCGACGTCTCGACGGGAGCGGACGCCGTCGCGATCAACCTGTACATCGCCGTGCAATGGCCGTGCCGTCTCGATCTCCTCAACCGCAGGCTCCGCGCGCAGGTGCACCACCAGGTCGCCCAGCTGACCGGCATGCCGGTCATCGAACTCAACATCGTGGTCGTCGGAACGGAATCCGCGGCACCCGAAGACAGCGGGGCCGACAGTCTCTACGCGGAACAGGGCGATCCGACGGTGCCGCCCACCCCGGTCGCGCCGATCCGGCCCCGCACGCCGCGCGCAACCCCGGCCGCGGTGCCCGCCGCGATCATCGTCGCCGTCGCCGCCCTCGGTCTCGCGGTCGTCGCCGCGCGGGAACTGCTCATCATGCGCGGCACGTTCGCCAACGCGCCCTGGATACGCAACACCGCGCAATGGCTCGGCAGGCTGCACTGGTCCGACTGGATCGTCCCCGTCGCCGCCGGTGCGATCGTGCTGGGAATCGTGTTCATCGTCGCCGCCCTCAAACCGCGGCCGCGCACCCATCTGCCCCTCGCGGTGGGTGACACCCCGATCGTCTGGCTGCGCCCCACCGACCTCGCCCGCAATTCCAGTAGTCACGCCAACACCGTCCCCGGGGTGCTGTCGGCGCACACGACCGTCGACCGCAAGCACGTCACCGTCCGCGTGGTGCGCACCGAGTCGACACCCGCCGCAGACGTGGCCATCTCCGTCCGCGAGGCGGTGGAACCGACGCTGTCGCTGCTCGGCACGTCCCCCGAACTCCGAGTGCAGGTGAAGCCGTGACCCATCGGACCGCCGCCGTCAACCGGCTGATCGTCCTGTTCGTCGGGCTTCTGCTCCTCGGATTCGGCGCCTACGCCATCGCATGGGACCTGCAGGTTCCGATCGTCCGGGAATGGATGTCGCGGTACGACCGCGCACGCGTCACCGCGCTTCCTGACCAGGGCTGGTGGGGCTGGGCCCTCGCCGCAACGGTCGTCGTGGGACTGGTCTTCGGCATCGTGCTCCTCGCCCTGGACCTCACCCGGCGCCGCACATCCCCCGTCGCCGTGCCGGATCGCGAATCGGGCACCTACGTCACCGTCGACCTGGGATCCCTCGCCAACGGGGTCGCCAGCGAACTCGCCCAGTACCCGGGGGTCCGGCAGACGCGGGCCCGCGCCGTCGTCGAACGCGGACTCCCCACCCTGTCGATCGTCGTGACCGCCGACCCCACCCTCGACATCCACGACTTCACCCGCAAGTCGGAGGACGTCGCCTCGTGGGTCGCGTCGACACTCGGCGGTGAACCGGTCGCCACCCAGGTGCTGCTCCACCTCGACCGCGCCGACCACCCGGTCCACGTCGAAAGCTGACCGGAAACACCGAGTCCTCACCCCGGAAA
>NZ_JBHUSF010000493.1:0-4353 GCF_042673295.1 Rhodococcus sp. NPDC057014 | reverse complement strand
GGTAGTCGCGCTGGCCGACGGCGCGGCGAACGACTTCCCACGCCCGAATGATCGCGGCGACCGACGCGCCGGTCTCCTCCTGCATCCGGAACACGAAGGTGATGCCGTTGTCGTCGACGAGGCGATTGGTGATCGCCGTCGCGGTGATGTCGTTCGCCAACGGGTGTGCCCCCAGACGATCACCGCACACGGCGACGACGTCGGCCGGGAAGTACTCGGTGCGGAAATGCTCGGCCCAGGACTCCGAGGTGATCCCGGACGCCAGGACCGCAGATTTCATCTCCAACTTCACGGAGGCCAGCAGGGTGCCGAGTTCGGGTGAGGTCAACGCCCCGCCCTGGGTGATGCGCTGTTCGAGCTCGGCGTCGCTCGGAAGCGACTCCACCTCCCGGGACAGCAAACCGTTCCGTTCGAGTCCCGTCAGCATCCGGCGATGTACCGGCGCCATCTCCGCGGCCTCGGCACGGGCCACCGACAGCATGGTGTTCTGTGCGCGGTTGTGGTCCAGAACGCGGTGGGCGATGTCGTCGGTCAGCGACTGCAGCAGAACGTTGCGTTTGTCCTGGCCCAGAACGCCGGCGGCGACGGCGTCGTCGAGCGCGATCTTGATGTTGACCTCGTGATCGGAGGTATCCACACCGGCGACATTGTCGATCGCATCGGTGTTCAACCGAACCTCGTGCAGCGCCGCCTCGCGCCGTCCGAGCGGGGTGAGCCCGAGGTTGCCGCCTTCAGCGACCACGCGGGCACGTACCTCACACCCGGTGATGCGGACGGCGTCGTTCGCGCTGTCGCCGACCTCGGAGTCGGTTTCCGAACTCGCGCGAACGTAGGTGCCGATCCCGCCGTTGAACAGCAGATCGACCGGTGCCGCCAGGATTGCCTGCACCAGCTCATTTGGTGTGTACTGGGCCCGTTCCTCGTCCAACCCCAGTGCGACTCTGGCCTGCGGGGCGAGCGTGATCCGCTTCGCCGAGCGAGGGAAGACGCCGCCGCCCGAGCTGATGAGGTCGGAGCGATAGTCGGCCCAGGAGGAGCCGGGATGGTCGTAGAGTCGTTGCCGTTCCTCGAACGCCGCGCCTGCCTCGGGCTGGGGATCGAGGAAGATGTGCCGGTGGTCGAAGGCAGCGACCAGGCGCACCGAACGGGACCGCAGCAGTCCGTTCCCGAAGACATCCCCGCTCATGTCTCCGATCCCGACCGCGGTGACCGGGTCGGTGTCGGAGTCGATGCCGACCTCGAACAGGTGCTGGCGCACCGACTCCCAGGCGCCGCGCGCGGTGATACCCATCTGCTTGTGGTCGTATCCGTTGGAACCACCCGAGGCGAACGCGTCCCCGAGCCAGTACCCGCGGCCGGTGGCGATTGCGTTGGCGACGTCGGAGAACTGCGCGGTGCCCTTGTCGGCGGCGAGAACCAGGTAGGTGTCGTCACCGTCGTGCCGCACCGTGTGGGGTGCCGGGTCGAGGCGGTAGGTACCGGACTCGTCCTTGGTGAAGTTGTCGATCAGGTCGAGCAGTCCCTCGACGAACGTGCTGTAGGCGGCGCGGCCGATCTCGAGTTGCTGGGCGCGATCGGCACCGGTGTGCAGCAGCCGTGGAAGGAAGGCGCCCTTGGCTCCCGTGGGGACGATGACCGCGTTCTTCACCATCTGTGCGCGCACCAGACCGAGCACCTCGGTGCGGAAGTCCTCGACCCGGTCGGTCCACCGGATGCCGCCGCGCGCAATGTGTCCGAATCGCAGGTGGGTGCCCATGACATTGCGGGCGAACACCCACGATTCCAGTTGCGGCACCGGAGTGGGAAGGCCACGAATCGTCCGGGGATCGAGCTTGAAACTCAAGATCGTGTCGACGGGTCCGTCCGTGTGTGCGAACAGACGCCGGAACGCGTTCGTTCGCACTGTGGCGAGCACGGTGTCGAGCAGCGTCCGGAGGATGAGGTCGGGCTCGATTCCCTGAACCTCGTCGATTGCTCCTTCGATATCGGCGACCAGTTCGTCGTTGTCGCGTTCGCCGTCAGCGAGCGCCGGATCGAACCGGGTGCGGAACAGCGTCCACAATGCGGTGGCGATCTTCGGGTGGCCGGCTATCACGGAATTGACGAACTCCGAGGAGAAGGTCCACCCGCTCTGCCGCAGATACCCGGCATAGGCGCGCAGGACCAGGACCTGCCGCCACTCCATGGCCGCGGTGGTCACCAGCGCCTGCAGTGCGTCGGGTTCGGTGTGTCCGCTGTAGCTCGCCTCGAACGCCTCGGCGGTCCGCGCCGCTGTGGGCGCGTCCAGGCGGTGCTGGCGATAGCGCGAGCGGAGGATGAACTCGTACACGTAGGCGAGTCGCCCGTCGGCACTGGTCAGCGTGTGTGGATGTTCTGCTGCGAGTTCGTATCCCAGGTGTCCGAAGATCGGCAGTGCCGAAGCGAGGACCATCGGCTCGGTGGTGACCGCGATGGCCGAGATCAGGTCCGAGCTTGCGTTCTCGGGTGGGGTGATCGTCAGCTGCAGCCGCCGGTGCGGATCCTGAATCAGTTCGGAGAGTGCCGACAGGTGGGCGACTGCTTCGGCGGGGGAGAACCGCTCCTGATAGCTCAGGGGCACTGCCACGGGGATGAAGTCGTCGTGAACGGATGTCAACGCCTCAGCGAGGAGATCGTCGAGTTTCTCGGTCCATGACCGGGCCGCTTCCACCACCACGCGCGACAACTCCGCGACATCGATGCGCTCGTCCCCGGTGCTCGGCCCGGCGGTGACGTGAACACGCACCAGCGCGGTTTCCCCGATACGTGTGTTGTGATCGACCGCGGCACCGCCGAGGAACTGCGAGACCGCCTTCACCACTGCCCGTCGAACGGCGGGGGAGAACCGGTCCTGCGGCACGTACAGCAGGATCGAGATGGCCCGGCCGTAGGTGTCTTGGCGGATGAACGCCCGCACACGCGGATGTCGTTGGAGGTGCAGCACCGCGAGAACTGTGGGGGCAAGCTCCCCGGCGGTGCTCTGCAGAATCTCGCGCCGCGGGTAGTCCTGGAGAATGTCGAGTAGTTCGAGGCCCTCACGGGAACGCGGATCGCGCTCGAGCATCGCCAGGGTACGTCCGGCCGTACGGTTGACGACCGGAATCGTCCGCATGTCCGACGTATCGAGTGTGTTCTCGAACAGACCGAGGAAGCGGTGCTCGCCGACCGTGACACCGTCGGAATCGACGATCTTGATCACCACGTAGTCCAAAGGAGTGTCGCGGCGCACCGTGCTGCGCGTGCCGGCCGCCGACACCATCAACACATCCGGCCCGAACGCGCGAGTCGTGGTCAGCGGGTCGAGGGTGTGGTGGCGGTGCTCGTGGTGGTTGAGTCGAAGAATGCCCAAGCCGGTCTCCGGAAGTGGTTCGAGCGTGGCGGTTCCGGACTCCGGCGCGTTCACCAGACGGTAGGAGCAGTAGCCGAGGAAGGTGAAGTTTTGGGCGCACATCCAGTGCAGAAGCTCGCTGGCTTCATAGGCGCTGTCGAGTTGGTTCTCGGTGGCGCCGGATTTCAGTGACAGCGCGGCCCTGCGGGCGACGGCTTCCATCTCAGCTTGATCGGTCACCGCGACAGTGACGTCGGCGAGGGTGCTGCGAATCGCACTCTCGATCGTCGCGGTGAACTCCGCGGAGTGGGGTTCGGTTCCCGCCGAAGGCAGGAAAGTGATCTCCATCCAGGACTCGACCAGCGGGTCGTTGTCGTACTGATCGTCCTGGCGTGGGCGGGTAATGCCGTCGGGCATGAGCACCCCCTCGGTATCGCGTCGTACTGCCAGCGTGACGTGACGGAGCGCGGAGACCGTGCCGTGCCGTCGAACGGCCATCGCCACCGAGTCGACGAGGAAGGGAAGGTCGGTGTTGACAACCAGGATGTGCGCGAGGTTCGTTCCCGCCTCGACTTCGCACTGCACCAGTGCGATTCCGTCGGCCCGGGCCTGTGCGAAATCTAGATACCCGTGAGCGCGACCGGCGAGGTCGGTGTCGGTCCATTCGGCAAGCTCGCCGCGAGGTTCGTGACGGAACAGAGCATCGATGTAGTCCTGGTAGCCGCCCGGTTCGGACGCCAGGGTACCGAGTTCTGCGGAAACCCTGAGCTGACGGTCGTGTTCGAGTCCTTCGAGATTCACCTGTCATCTCCTGTGGCACTGATAGGGGGCAGCCCGGCGCTGATTCGTCCTGGGTCGTATGCACCATGATCCGGCGATCGTTCCCTCAACGGAACGGTGTTCTCGATTGCAGAGCGTTAACTTTGCTTAATGCTTTGACGGGCATTGCTCCACAACCCGGCATGTAGGTGCCGGAGCACCTGGGAGAATCCATGCGCAGGCGGCAC
>NZ_JBHUSF010000492.1:0-4383 GCF_042673295.1 Rhodococcus sp. NPDC057014 | reverse complement strand
GCCCCGAACCGCTTCCGGTTCGGGGCTCTGTTCGTCTGTCCGGACCGTGCGCGCTCCCCTCCCCCGCGCGGCCGTGCACGGAACGCGAGCGGGACCGCCACGAGGCCGTGGAGAAGTCCGAGCGCGGTGAGGACCCCGAACGGTCGCCGCCGCTCCCCAGATCGCCGTCACCGGCACCATCAGGAACATCAGGGCATTGAGACCCCGCGCGTGATTGCGCTGCTGCGCAGCACGAGCCATACAGGACGTAGCCGCCCACCGTGGACAGGACGATCAACCACACGACCGGTCGCCGGCGGCGACAGCATTCCGGCGCACGGCACGAGGTAGGCCCACCACGCCACACCGGAGGGCGCGGTGGCGTCCGAGCAGAAGCCCCCACCACTGCCCGGACGCGGCTGCTGACCGAGCAGTGGACCTGTCAGCACGGCGACGACCAGGGGCTGGGTGCCGTCGATCAGTCGGTGGTGCCGGTCGAGACGCCCCGTCCGATCGCCTGGTAGACGGTGGGCTCGCCGCGGCGACCGCCCGCTACCGCGAGGGCTGACGACACACGCAAAAGGCGCCGAACCCCAGAGGGATTCGGCGCCTTCGGCCGTCACAAAAGTGTGGGCTAGTGCTTCTCGGGCCCGACGTAGTACTCGAAGACGAGACCCGCAGCGGCGGCCAGCACGGCAACCACGGCGACCACGATCATCCACGGCTGGAAGAACGCCATCGAGACGGCGACGAACGCGGCCGCGGCGGCGAGCAGGATCGGCCAGTAGCTACCGGGGCTGAAGAAGCCCAGGTCGCCTGCGCCGTCGGCGATCTCTGCGTCCTCGTAGTCCTCGGGACGCGTGTCGAGGCGACGGGCGACGAACCGGAAGTACGTTCCGATGATCAGCGTCAGTCCCGCCGACAGGCAGATGCCCGTCAGACCCGCCCACTCGATACCGGTTCGTGAAACGGCGGTGAAGACGCCGTAGACGATCGCGACGAGAATGAAGAATACCGTCAGGATCTCGAAGAGCTTGGCTTCGATCTTCATATCAGCACTTGTCCTTGGTCAGTGAGGTATCAGCAGCAGGTTCAGTTACCTTCGACACCGCTCGCCTGCTTGTAGCCGCGGTCGGTGGTGAAGGGAGACGTCGACGTCGCGACGGGGGACTCGCCGATGGCCTGCAGAGCCTCCGCCGTGGTCAGATCCCGGCCGCCCTCGCTCGCCGGCTTGCGCAACTCGATGTACTGCGCGAACTTGTCCGGGCTCACGGCACGAACCTCGAAGTTCATCATCGCGTGGAACGTGCCGCACATCTCGGCGCAGCGCCCGACGAAGGCACCTTCCTTCTCGATCTCACTGATCTGGAAGACGTTGTCGGAGTGGTTCTCCTTGGGGTTCGGGTTCACGTCACGCTTGAACAGGAACTCCGGCACCCAGAACGCGTGGATGACATCGGCCGAGGCCAGTTCGAACTGGATCCGCTTGCCGGTCGGCAGGACGAGGATCGGGATCTCGTTGCTCGAGCCGATCGTCTCGATCTTGTCGTAGTGCAGGTAGGACAGGTCCTGGGGTGTCTTGCCGTGAATCGGCCCGGGCACGGCGTGCTCACCCTCGCCCTCCGCCTCGGGCGCCGATGCGGACTCGACGGCGGCCTGCGCCTCCTGGTCGACACCGTCGTACAGACCGCCACCTTCACCGAGATCGATGGAGCGGTAGCCGAACTTCCAGTTCCACTGGTACGCAGTGACATCCACCACTACATTCGGGTTGTCCTCCTTCTCGAGGACATGGTTCTGCACGACCACCGTGAAGTAGAACAACACGGCGATGATGACGAACGGAACTGCGGTGTACGCCAGCTCCAGCGGCACGTTGTATGCCGTCTGACGCGGGAACTCGGGAGAGTCCTTCTTCTTGCGGTGGAAGATCACCGCCCAGAAGGTGAGTCCCCACACCAGCACACCCATGACGAGGGCGGCGATGACCGACCAGGTCCACAGTTCACGCATGCGGTGCGCCTGCGGGGTTACGCCCGAAGGCCACCCGAAACGAAGCACCTCGTTGTCGATTGAACAACCCGACAGCAGCAAGGCAGCAATGCCCAAAGATACTGCCAACCCTGCCCGCCGAAGGATCCGACCTTGCGCCACGTTCACGCCTTCCTGATCGCCGCAAATTCCACTAGGGCACACCCGATGGGAAGGCCCAATTACTACGCAGCGTAGACCAAAGGTGGCGGCTCTCCATCCTCGGGTCGGGCGATGTGTCGCTGTCGTTGCCGCGGCGGTGCCGGTGTTCGGGCCGCGGCGGTGCCTGCGGCGGCCCGAACCGGACGCGTCGGCAATCTGCGGCATACTTTCCGGCAGAGATCCCTGACCCCTCCACCTCGTGGAGCCTTCCAAGATTCTGAATTGAGGTACCGGACGCTGTGTGCGGACTGCTCGGGCTACTGACCTCTGGAGAAACCAGCGACAACGCCGTCTCACAGGTCGACCAGGCAATGCACTGCCTGCGGCACCGTGGGCCGGACGAGCACGGGACCTGGCACGACGACCACCTCGTCTTCGGGTTCAATCGCCTGTCGATCATCGACATCGAACACTCCCACCAGCCACTGCGGTGGGGTCCGGCGGAGAACCCGGAACGCTATGCGCTGACGTTCAACGGCGAGATCTACAACTACCTCGAGGTGCGGGCCGAACTCGCCGAGCAGTTCGGTGCGCAGTTCGCCACCGAGGGCGACAGCGAGGCCATCGTCGCGGCGTTCCATTACTGGGGTGAGGACGCCGTCCGCCGCCTGCGCGGCATGTTCGCATTCGCGATCTGGGACACCGAGACGCGGGAATTGTTCATCGCCCGCGATCCGTTCGGCATCAAACCGCTGTTCCTGGCAACGGGCACCGGCGGCACCGCGTTCGGCAGCGAGAAGAAGAGCCTGCTGGAACTGGCGAGCCTGATCGGCATCGGCACCGAACTCGATCCGCGTGCGGTCGAGCACTACACCGTCCTCCAGTACGTGCCGGAGCCGGAAACCCTCCACAAGCAGATCCGCCGGCTCGAGTCCGGGTGCTTCGCGCGGGTGCGCCCGGGCGAAGAACCCGTGATCACCCGCTATTTCGCGCCCACGTTCCCGGTGCGCCCGTTCGCCGCGGGCACCGAGCAGGCCCGGTACCGCGAGATCGCGGAGGCCCTCGAGGATTCGGTCGCGAAGCACATGCGCGCCGACGTGACCGTCGGCTCGTTCCTGTCGGGCGGCATCGACTCGACGGCGATTGCGGCGCTCGCGATGCGCCACAACCCGAACCTGATCACGTTCACGACCGGTTTCGAGCGCGAGGGCTACTCCGAGGTCGACGTCGCAGCCGAGTCCGCCGAGGCGATCGGCGCACGGCACGTGGTGAAGGTGGTGAGCCCGTCCGAGTTCGCCGCCGCCATCCCCGAGATCGTGTGGTACCTCGACGACCCGGTCGCCGACCCGGCACTGGTTCCGCTGTGGTTCGTGGCGAAGGAGGCGCGCAAGCACGTCAAGGTCGTGCTGTCCGGTGAGGGCGCCGACGAACTGTTCGGCGGCTACACCATCTACCGCGAGCCGATTTCGTTGAAGCCGTTCGAGTACCTGCCCAAGGGCCTGCGCAGGGCCGCCGGGAAGCTGTCCGAGCGCATCCCCGACGGCACCCGCGGAAAGAGCCTGCTCCATCGCGGTTCGCTGACCCTGGAGGAGCGCTACTACGGCAACGCGCGCAGCTTCAACGACGCGCAGTTGCGGGCCGTCCTGCGCGACTTCCGGCCGGAGTGGACGCACCGTGACGTGACCGACCCGATCTACGCGCAGTCACAGGGGTGGGATCCGGTGGCCCGGATGCAGCACCTGGACCTGTTCACGTGGTTGCGCGGCGACATTCTGGTCAAGGCCGACAAGATGACGATGGCCAATTCGCTCGAACTGCGGGTGCCGTTCCTCGATCCGGAGGTCTTCGAGGTGGCGTCGCGGGTGCCGCTGGATCAGAAGATCACCAAGAGCACCACCAAGTACGCGCTGCGTCAGGCGCTGGAGGGGATCGTCCCCGGCCACGTGCTCCATCGGGCGAAGCTGGGCTTCCCGGTGCCGTTGCGGCACTGGCTGCGCGGGACCGAACTGTTCGACTGGGCGCACGAGCAGATCGCGGCCTCGGGCACCGATCACCTGCTCGACAAGGTCGCGATCACGAAGATGCTGAACGATCACCGGGACGGCGTGTCCGATCACAGCCGTCGCCTGTGGACCGTGCTGATCTTCATGGTCTGGCACGGCATCTTCGTGGAGAACCGGATCGTCCCGGAGATCGCCGAGCCGGCGTACCCGGTCTCGATCTAGGCGCTCCGCGCCCGTGAGTGGTTGACGAGTCCAGAGACTCCTCAAC
>NZ_JBHUSF010000491.1:0-4384 GCF_042673295.1 Rhodococcus sp. NPDC057014 | reverse complement strand
ATTCCGCCACCCGGTGCTCCGCGAAGACGCCCGCACCGACCTGACGACTCGCACCTACGTGTACCTCAACCGCTCCACCCTCGAGAGACTCGAGCGGCTCATCAGCCGCCACGGCGACGCCCCCACCGCCGCAGCGATCCGGGTCGCGGTACGCCGTCTCCTCGACGACCCGGGTGATCTCGCCGCCGACCTGACCACGATCGGCGCCGCCCGCGACCTGGCCCCGGAGACCTTCGGCGCGCGCTCGAACGTGAACTTCGACGACGATCTGCGCGAGCAACTCGACAGCCTCGCCGAGCGGCTCGACTCGAACCGCGCCGAACTCATGCGCCTGGCCGCCCGCCAGCTTCTGGCGAACCCGCGGGACCTCGATCAGGCGGTGACCGAGGAGATCTATCGCGGGGACGCCAACCGGGCCACGCTCCTCGCCCGGAACACCCGCCGTCGGCAGGCCGCGGCCGCCGATCAACTCGCTCAGATGCCTCTTCGGGTGCCGAGTCCGCAGGGGAACCCGTTCGGGAAACGGCATGTCTTCCAGTTCGACGAGGACACCAAACGCCGGCTGGAGGAGCTGGCGGACGAGTACGGTCCCCGCCGGGTCTCCGCGTTGCTTCGGGTGGGGATCCGCAGACTCATCGGGTCCCCGTGCGCCGAGGCCGATCTCGCGCAGGCCCGCCGGGTCGCCGACCAGGCGCGGGCGCTGCCGCACGACCCGGTCACCCTGAGACTGGACTCCCCGGCGGCGGCCCGCTTCGGCGCCCTCGCCGCCCGCTACGGGGCGTCGCCGCGGGATCTGGTCGCGGTCGCGGTGCACCGCTTCCTCACCGCCCCCGGGCACTACAAGGCGGCGCTGATCGACGAGGCCGGCGCATCCGGGCTCGACGACAGGATCACGGTGTCGCTCCGCCCCTCGGCCCTGCGCGACATCGACCGGCTCGCCGACCGGCACGGCACCCGGTTGAGCTCGGCGTTGGTGCGTGTCGCGGTGCGCCGGCTCCTCGACGACCCCGGCGACCTCACGGGCGACCTGGAGACCGTGGCACCGGTGCACGACCTGCGTCCCGCACCGCGCACGGCCCGGGTCGACGTCGCCCTCGACGACGAACTCCTCGTCCACCTCGACGCCCTCGCCGACCGGCTCGGCTCGGACCGTCAGGAGCTGGTGTATCTGGCGGCCAAGCGCATTCTCCGCTTCCATCACAACATCGAAAACCGGATGCTCGACGAGATGTTCCGCGCCCCGATCAGCCGGAAACACCTGCTGGCCAAACATGCCCGCCGCGAGAAGATCCGTCGGACAGACCGCGGCAGCGGCAGCTGAGCTGCGAGAATGGGTGGTGGGTCGGGCCCGCATCACCGGAGGGCCCACGTCCCGGCTCCTGCGCCTAAAACCGGCATGTGACCTGCGAAAATGACACGTCCCCGGGGTCGCTCCCCCCGATCGGCTGCCGTCGCCAGTAGGGTTCAGCCTGCTGTATCGGCAGAAGACGTGAGAGATCGGGGAGCTGTGGCGCGCAAAGTGGTTGTCGAACTGGTCGACGACATCGACGGAACCATCTTCGGTGAGGATGGGGAGAACATCACGTTTTCCGTCAACGGGGTGGACTACGAAATCGACTTGAAAGACAAGCACGCCAGCAAGTTTCACAACCAGCTCGGTTTCTTCATCGAACACGCCACCCGGGTCGGTGGCCGCAAACGACGTTCCGATCGTCCCGCGGCCCCGAAGGTTCCGGCGCGGCGACGCGGGAACGTCAAGGAAATCCGCACCTGGGCGGCGGAACAGGGCTACGAAATCTCCGCACGCGGGCGCATTCCTACCGAGGTCGAGCAGGCGTTCCGGGACGCCCACTGACACAGCCAGGCACACCGCCACGATCGCAGTAATCCCAGTGTCATCGGATTCGTCGCGGCCGTGGCGAGGCGACGGATCGTCGACACGATCGCTGCGTAATCTCTGGTACCGGGCCTCGGTGCGCTGAGCGGCGGGAGAACGCTGGCGGACCACCGGCAGCCGGGGCGCGTGGCATGACGGGTGGGCCGGTGGAACTCAGCGACATCGAGGCCGCCACCGTCTTCGCCGGCCCTGGTCGAAACCACCGGCGGTCGATGTCTGGCCCACCCTGCACGCATCGCCCGCACGCTTCGCCGGGTCGGCATCGACGGGGACGAGGTGAAAGCGATGATTTCGATCCCGCCGTACGGGTTGGGAACGAGCTGGATGGTGTGGACACCGTGGCTGGTGCCCATCGTTCTCTGGTGGAATTCCTGGCACTGACCCAGTACCTACCCGCACGCAGCGTAATGGGCCGGCGTGGGCGGCGGCGATTCTGACATCAGCGCCGAGTCCGGCAGAATTGGGTGTGACCTGCGATGACGACAGGTCCCCGAGGAAGGATCAGGTGCGGTGAAGGTCGGCGACAAAGTCAAGGTTCATGCCGAGGCGACCTCGGTGTTGACGATTGTGAGCATTGACGGCGACGACGCGCTGATCGAGTCGATTGCCGGTACGCCGGGGACGTATCCGTTCCACTGCAAGCTCGAGCGCCTCGTCCCGGTTGAGTCCTGAGAACAAAAAATGCGCCCTGAACTGCTTAGATGACACGTCCCCTTTCTCCGATGATCCGGGCGGTGACCGGACGCGGATCTGGACGTGCCGGCCGGGGTGGGAGCCACGGCGCGGGACTGGTGTCGGCCTCGACGCGAGGTCCTGCAGCAGCCGTGTCGCATACGGCAGCCGCGAATATTCCTGCGTCGCTTGGGTGGCGATCTCAGTCTGCTTGTGGGCGCCCGGTCGTTGTCGCCGGCGATCAGGACGCACGGCTTCAACGACGTTCATGATGATCGGGTGGTGACGGCCCTGACGTGGGTCACCACGTCGGGGCAGGTTGTGCCATGCTGGGGGCACAGAGTCGACGTCGGGGGACAACATGACTGTTCATGCATTGGTGCGATCCACAGGCAGACGCGGCTGGACGTTGCGATGCGATCTGTGTGAGCACACCTTCGCCGCGGCCGTTGACGGCCGGCCGCAGGCGGTGGCCTTCGCCCGTACCAATGGGTGGATTGTCGGCGAGCGCACGTTGTGCCCGATGTGCGCGGTCACCGACACCGCCCGCCGCACAGCCTGACCCGCCGATCCACAGCCGCCGACCCGGGTCCGGGGAGGCGGGGGCCCGACGGGGAGGATGAACTCGAACTTTGTCGTCTTAGTTGAAGGGAACAGGGTGTGATGGGGGAGCTCGCCGTAGCGAGCAAGGTGCATGTGATGGTGTCGTACGGGTGGAGCCGCGGTGACGGTCTCGTCAACCATCAACTCGGCCAGATTCTTGCCCGCGCAGCGGGTGTGGGGGAGGTCGACATCACCGATCCGCAGTCGACGGACCGTGCCTCGCGGATTGAGGTCGCCACCGCGGATCCCACGGTGTCGGCCGAGCTGGATCACTGGTGGCAGATGGTCGAAACCCGGCGGGCCGGCAACAACACCCGTAATCCGGTACTGGGTTTGGAGCAGTCGATTCGGTATCGCACCGACCGGCTCGACGCCGCCGCCGTCACACCGGAGGTGTCCGGTGAATGCCGCCGGGAGGTCGCCGCGGTCGATCAGACGATCACCGGCGTGAAGGATCTTCCCGAACTCGTCCACCCGGACGCGCAGGTGCTCGACCTCCTCGCTCGTTACCTGGAGGCGCGTTCCCGCGTTCCGGCCGTGGCGTGAACCCTCCCGGGTGAGTGCGGAGCCGGCGTGGGCGGCCGCCACACCGGTGACGCCCACCCGATGGCCGCGGCGATGTCGGTGGGAGTCCGCGGTGGGGACGTGTCGTTCCCGCCGGTCACGGCACATGGTGGGGTGGCGGCTTCAAAGGTTCCAGAGCCCAAGCACCGCGGCCCGCAGGCTGGGGGAAGCGATGCGATGATCGGCCTTGAGCCTGGGGTTGGGGTGTCCGGCGTCGGCGAGGATCTGCTCCGCGACCGGCACCGGAATCGGGTCCAGGTCCGTGCGGCTGCGCAGCAGGTGCCCGATGGCAAAGGGGGAGCGGGGGATCGCGATCGCCTCGGAATCCACCACGGCTGGGGGATGAAGCCACTCGTCCGCGGTGACGAACACCAGCACGTCGCCCCGGCGCAGGCGGGGGTCGGATTTGTCGTGATGGAACCATTCGAGCTGGTACTTTACGGCCGGCCCCGCAGGTGCGCGGCGGTGACGCGACTCGGCCGCCCAGGCGTGCTGCTCGGTCGGCCCGGGTTGAAATTCGATGATGCGCCGCAAAAACATTCGGGTCACCTGTGCGGGCAGGAAGCCGGGGTCGGCCTGTCCGCGGCCGCTGACCCCGGGGATCGGCACCGCCCGCCCGATCTGCCACTGCGCGACGGCGTTGTCGAG
>NZ_JBHUSF010000490.1:0-4388 GCF_042673295.1 Rhodococcus sp. NPDC057014 | reverse complement strand
TCCGTGGACTCGTCAACCACGCACGGGCGGCGAAGCCGCCTACAGGTCGCGTTCGCGCTCCCGCTTGCGCTCGATGCGCCGCCGGGCATCGTGGTCGCGCATCCGTTGTGGGTAACCGGTCTTGCGGACGTCGTACACCGGGATGCGGAGATCCTCCCCGAGTTTGCGGGCGCCGCGTTCGCCGCCCACCCGGCGCCGGGTCCACTCGCCGTCCGCCGCGACGAGCACAACCGTGACTTCGGTCACTGTCGTTCGGGGTTCCACGTACGCCTCCACACCGAGGTGGGTGCGAGTCCAGTTCGCGAGATGGGCGGCGTCCTCCGGGGACGCATGGGACCGGCCGGACCGAGGTCGCGAGAAACGATCGAACAACCCCACGTCGAGCCTCCTCGAGTGCGTACGCGAGGCGGTGCCCGCGATGTCCTCCAAGTTTGCCAGCGAACGTCCGGTTTCCGCCGCACACGAAAACTACCGGCCAGTAGGGATTACGCCGCAACACACCGGAGTCGCCGGGGGGTGCCCCTCGGCGGACGCGCCCGTCGGATCAATGGAAAGATGTGGAGCGCCGACACAGCGAGTGGGTGACGACGAATCGGAATTACCTGCAAGTAGACGCAAGACACGTGCATCTCGAGCACAATGGTTCACGACCACAAGTCGACAAAATTCAACAACCCGAACACAACTGTCGAGGAGTCAAAAGACATGGCCTTCTCCGTCCAGATGCCAGCGCTTGGTGAGAGTGTCACCGAGGGAACTGTCACGCGGTGGCTCAAGCAGGAAGGAGACACGGTCGAAGTTGACGAACCCTTGCTCGAAGTCTCCACGGACAAGGTGGACACGGAAATCCCGTCTCCCGTGGCCGGCGTTCTCAGCAAGATCGTTGCTCAGGAAGACGACACCGTCGAAATCGGTGGCGAGCTTGCCGTGATCGGCGACGCCGGTGAGGCCCCCGCCTCCGACTCCGCTCCCGCACCCGCCGCCGAAGAGCCCGCCGCAGAGCCGGCTCCCGCCGCGGAGGCACCGGCCGCAGAGCCCGCGCCCGCAGCGTCCGGCGGCGGTTCTGCCGAGGGCACCGCGGTGAACATGCCCGAACTGGGCGAGTCCGTCACCGAGGGAACCGTCACCCGCTGGCTCAAGGCCGTCGGCGACGAGGTCGCCGTGGACGAGCCGCTCGTCGAGGTGTCCACCGACAAGGTCGACACGGAGATCCCGTCGCCCGTTGCAGGCACCCTCCTCGAGATCAGCGCGGAAGAAGACGACACCGTCTCCGTCGGCGGTCAGCTCGCCGTCATCGGTTCGGGTGCGCCCGCCGCCAAGCCGGCCGCGGCACCGAAGCCCGAGCCCACCCCAGAGCCCGCGAAGCCCGTCCCGGCCCCGGAACCGGCGAAGCCCGAGCCCGCCAAGAGCGCACCGGCTCCGGCTGCCGCACCGGCAGCATCCGCACCTGCTCCCGCCGCCGCTGCACCCGCTCCCGCGGCCACGTCCGGCGACAGCACCCCGTACGTCACCCCCCTGGTGCGCAAGCTCGCCGCGGACAACGGCGTCGACCTGTCCTCGGTGACGGGCACCGGAGTCGGTGGCCGCATCCGTAAGCAGGACGTTCTCGCTGCCGCCGAGGCCAAGAAGGCACCGGCTGCCGCTGCGGCGCCTGCTGCCGCACGGCCTGCCGCCGCTGCTCCGGCAGCCGCTTCCGCCGGGGTCCGCCCCGAACTGGCGCACCTGCGCGGAACCACGCAGAAGGCCAACCGGATTCGCCAGATCACGGCCACGAAGACCCGGGAGTCGCTGCAGAGCACGGCGCAGCTCACCCAGACCTTCGAGGTCGACGTCACCAGGATCGCGGCCCTGCGCGCGCAGGCCAAGAACACCTTCCTCGAGCGCGAGGGCGTCAAGCTCACGTTCCTCCCGTTCTTCGCGAAGGCTGTCGTCGAAGCGCTGAAGTCGCACCCGAACATCAACGCCAGCTACGACGAGGCGAACAAGCAGATCACCTACTACGACGCCGAGCACCTGGGCATCGCGGTCGACACCGACCAGGGCCTGCTGTCCCCCGTGATCCACAACGCCGGCGACCTGTCGCTGGCCGGACTGGCCCGCGCCATCGCGGACATCGCCAAGCGCGCCCGTTCCGGTGGGCTCAAGCCGGACGAGCTGTCCGGCGGCACGTTCACGATCACGAACATCGGCAGCCAGGGCGCCCTGTTCGACACCCCGATCCTCGTGCCGCCGCAGGCCGCGATGCTCGGAACCGGTGCGATCGTCAAGCGTCCCGTGGTCGTGACCGATGAGTCCGGCAGTGAGAGCATCGGCGTCCGCTCGATGTGCTACCTGCCGCTCACCTACGATCACCGTCTCGTCGACGGTGCCGACGCCGGCCGCTTCCTGACCACGATCAAGCAGCGTCTGGAGCAGGGCGCGTTCGAGGCAGACCTCGGCCTCTGATCCGTCACCGGACTTCGAGCCGAACGTAGTTTCGCAGGGGCACCATTTCCAGCAGGGATGGTGCCCCTGCGCTGTGAAGGAGGCTGTTGCACATGCGCGTGGTCATCGCCGGATCCTCCGGGCTGATTGGCACCGCTCTCGTCTCGTCCCTCCGCGGCGACGGTCACGACGTCGTCCGCCTGGTCCGCCGGTCGTCGGCGGGTCCCGACGAGTCCCGCTGGGATCCGCAGAAGGGCCGGCTCGACACGGGGATCCTCGCGGACGCCGACGCGGTCGTGAATCTGTGCGGCGTCGGGATCGGCGACAAACGCTGGACCGGCGCATACAAGCAGCTGATCCGGGACAGCCGGATCGCGGCCACCGACGTCCTGGCCGAGGCCGTCGCCGAGTCCGGGGTGCCCGTGTTCGTGAATGCGAGCGCGGTCGGCTACTACGGCGACACCGGCGACCGCGTCGTCGACGAGACCTCGCCGGCCGGGACGGGTTTCCTCGCGGACACCTGCCGCGACTGGGAGGCGGCGACGGCCCCCGCCGACGACTCGGAGGTCCGGACGGTGCGGCTGCGCAGCGGCATCGTCCTGTCCCCCCACGGCGGCCTGCTCGGCCGGCTGAAGACCCTGTACTCGTTCGGGCTCGGCGGCCGGCTCGGGAACGGCCGCCAGTACCTGTCGTGGATCTCGTTGGAGGACGAGGTCGATGCGATCAAGTTCGTGCTCTCCCGCGACGACGTGGCCGGTCCCGTGAACGTGACCGGCCCGGCCCCCGTCACCAACGCGCAGTTCAACGGCGCGGTCGCGCGGACGATGCACCGCCCCGCCCCGTGGATCGTGCCCGGGTTCGCGCTCAGCGCGCTGGTGGGAGAGTTCGCGCAGGAGGGCATTCTGGCCGGGCAGCGCGCGATCCCGACGGTGCTCGAGGACGCGGGATTCCGGTTCCGGCACAACACCATCGGGGAAGCGCTCGACGCCGCCCTCGTGCGGTGAGCCCGGCTCGTGGCGGTGCTGCCACGGCCCCGGCGTAACCTCTAGCCCATGAGCAGCGCGACACAATCCGCCCGTTTCAGCCCCTCCCCGATCTCCGTCGAACACCTCGGCACGATCGGGTACGTCGACGCCTGGGACCGACAGCGCGAGCTGGCGGCGCGGCGCGCCGAGAACGTGGGCACCGACACGCTGCTTCTCCTCGAACACCCCGCCGTCTACACCGCGGGACGCCGCACCGAACCGGAGGACCGTCCCACCGACGGCACGCCCGTCATCGACGTCGACCGCGGCGGAAAGATCACCTGGCACGGCCCGGGACAGCTGGTGGGCTACCCCATCGTCAAGCTCGCCGAACCGGTCGACGTCGTGCGGTACGTCCGCAGGCTCGAGCAGGCGCTGATCTCCGTGTGCACCGACCTCGGCATCGTCTGCGGCCGGGTGGACGGCCGCTCCGGCGTGTGGCTGCCGGCGTCCCTCGACAATGGGCAGTGGCTACCCGAGCGGAAGGTCGCCGCGATCGGGGTGCGGGTGCAGCGCGGTGTCGCTCTGCACGGCTTCTCGCTCAACTGCAACTCCGTTCTGACGGGCTTCGACGCGATCATCCCGTGCGGCATCCGCGACGCCGGGGTGACGTCGCTGTCGCGGGAACTGGGCCGCGACGTCACGGTCGAGGAGGTCACACCGGCCGTGACCACCGCTGTCGTGGCCGCGTTGGACGGCGCCCTCCCGGTGACCGACCACGACATCGAACGGGTCACGTTCGACTCCGCCGCGGCCGGGACGGCATCCGCCGCGCCCACCTTCACTACTGTTCAGTACGGTTGACGACCGCTCCCCGGCCCGCCGCGCGCGTCGGGCCGGGCGTAGCATCGCTGTCGTGACTGTGGCCCCAGAAGGACGCAAATTGCTCCGCCTCGAGATCCGAAACGCGGAGACTCCGATCGAACGCAAACCGAACTG
>NZ_JBHUSF010000489.1:0-4433 GCF_042673295.1 Rhodococcus sp. NPDC057014 | reverse complement strand
GCCTTCTTGGCTGCGGTCTTCTTCGCTGCCGCAGTCTTGGCGGGAGCGACCTTCTTCGCGACGGTCTTCTTCGCTGCCGCAGTCTTGGCGGGAGCGACCTTCTTCGCGACGGTCTTCTTCGCTGCCGCAGTCTTGGCCGGTGCAGCCTTCTTGGCGGCGGTCTTCTTCGCTGCCGTCTTCTTGGCAGCAGCCTTCTTGGCGGCGGCCTTGGTGGCGGGCGCCGCTGCGCCGCGCTTGACTGCCGGGCCGGTGGCCGGAAGCTTCTGGCCGCCAGCGATAACCGCCTTGAACTGAGCGCCCGGACGGAACGCCGGCACCGACGTCGGCTTGACCTTGACGGTCTCACCCGTGCGCGGGTTACGCGCGACACGTGCCGCACGACGCCGCTGCTCGAAGACGCCGAAACCGGTGATGGTCACGCTGTCGCCACGGTGCACTGCCCGGACGATCGTGTCCACGACATGCTCGACAGCTTCCGTTGCCGTGCGCCTGTCCGTGCCCAGTTTCTCGGTCAGAACATCGATGAGCTCTGCCTTATTCATTGAAATTCCTCCGCGAACTAATGGTCCATCATCGGACCGACTACGAACTACGGTAAACCTGAATACCGCAGGAGTCTATGTGCCACGCCAATTCTCGAACAACGCGGCACCATTCTCAGGAACTTATTATCTGGGAGACAGGGCTCCGATTCCAACTTTCAGTCGGCGGAAGTGGGCTCCGGAAGAGTCACAGGTTTCCAAGAAGGCCTTGCCTTTTCGAACTCGGAAATGGCTTCTACCTGCCGTAATGTCAATCCGATGTCGTCCAGACCCTCGATCAGACGCCACCGCGTGTAGTCATCAATCGCAAAGGGCACCACGGTGGTTCCGGCCGTCACCGTCTTGTTCTCGAGGTCGACGATCAATTCGAGACCGGGCTGTTCGTCGAGCAACTTCCACAGCAGTTCGACGTCCGACTGGGACACCTGGGCGGCCAGCAGACCGGCCTTGCCGGCGTTACCCCGGAAGATGTCCGCGAACCGAGAGGCGATCACGACCCGAAATCCGAAGTCGGATAGCGCCCACACGGCGTGCTCGCGGGAGGAGCCCGTGCCGAAGTCCGGTCCCGCGACCAGAACGCTGCCCTTGTCGTACGGCGCGACGTTGAGAACGAAATTCGGATCGCTCCGCCACGCGGCGAACAGACCGTCCTCGAAACCGGTGCGGGTCACTCGTTTCAGGTAGACCGCCGGGATGATCTGGTCCGTGTCCACATTGGATCGCCGCAGCGGAACGCCGATACCTTTGTGTGTGCTAAAGGATTCCATCGAAAAATCTCCTAAATTCCTTGGGTCCTAGGCCAGATCTGACGGCGCGGACAGGGTTCCCCGGACTGCCGTCGCGGCGGCGACCAGCGGCGAAACCAGATGAGTCCGCCCGCCCTTGCCTTGACGGCCTTCGAAATTGCGGTTGGACGTGGACGCCGAACGCTCACCGGGCGCGAGCTGATCCGGGTTCATGCCGAGGCACATCGAGCACCCCGCCTGCCGCCATTCGGCGCCGGCGGCGGTGAAGATCTCGCCGAGACCCTCCTTTTCGGCCTGGGCGCGCACGCGCATCGAACCCGGCACGATCAGCATCCGGACGCCGTCGGCGACGTGCCTTCCGCGCAACACGTCGGCCACGGCCCGCAGATCCTCGATCCGGCCATTGGTGCACGAACCCACGAACACTGTGTCGATCGCCACCTCACGCAACGGAGTTCCGGCTTCGAGACCCATGTAGGTCAACGCCTTCTCCGCGGCGTGACGTTCGCTCTCGTCCACGATCTTCTCCGGATCCGGCACGGCCTCACCGAGCGGCAGACCCTGCCCCGGGTTGGTGCCCCAGGTCACGAACGGCGTCAGCGAGCTCGCGTCGATGTGGACCTCGTTGTCGAAAACCGCGCCCTCGTCGGTCTTCAACTGCTCCCAGGCCGCCACCGCGGCGTCCCAGTCGGCGCCCTTCGGCGCGTGCGGGCGCCCCTTGATGAATTCGTAGGTGATCTCGTCCGGGGCGATCATGCCCGCCCGCGCGCCCGCCTCGATGGACATGTTGCAGATGGTCATCCGCGCTTCCATCGACATCTTCCGGATCGCTTCGCCGCGGCACTCCAGGACGTAGCCCTGGCCTCCGCCGGTCCCGATCTTCGCGATGACGGCCAGAATGAGATCTTTGCTCGTCACGCCCTCGGGCAATTCGCCGTCGACGGTGATCGCCATCGTCCGGAACGGACGCAGCGACAGCGTCTGCGTCGCCATGACGTGTTCGACCTCACTGGTGCCGATACCCATCGCGATCGCACCGAACGCGCCGTGGGTGGATGTGTGGCTGTCGCCGCACACCACGGTCATACCGGGCTGGGTGAGACCGAGTTGCGGGCCGACGACGTGGACGATGCCCTGGTCGATGTTTCCCATCGGGTGCAGCCGGACGCCGAATTCCTCGCAGTTGCGCCGGAGCGTGTCCACCTGGGTCCTGGAGACGGGGTCCGCGATCGGCTTGTCGATGTCGACGGTGGGGACGTTGTGGTCCTCGGTGGCGATCGTCAGGTCCGGCCTGCGCAGCGGGCGCCCCGCCAGCCGAAGTCCGTCGAATGCCTGCGGACTCGTCACTTCGTGAACGAGATGCAGATCGATGTAGATGAGGTCGGGGTTGTCTCCCTCACCCCGGACCACGACGTGGTCGTCCCACACCTTCTCTGCCAGGGTGCGTGCTTTCTCCGCCATCTTCTCCACCTCTGTGTGTCCTCTCGCACCGCGGGCTTCGGGCCGGTCCGCCGTGCGCTTGTTGTCGTTACCCTCTTCCCGGACACGCACTCGACGTGAGACGAAGGTGCGCTATGATCCCAATATGCGAGAAAGTGGTATCGACCTATGAGACAGCATAGCGGCATCGGGGTCCTTGACAAAGCGGTGGGCGTGCTCCACGCCGTGGCCGAGAAGCCCTGCAGCCTCACCGAACTGTGCTCGCGCACCGGACTCCCCCGCGCCACCGCCCACCGGCTGGCCGTCGGACTCGAGGTCCACCGCCTCCTGACGCGTGATTCCGACGGGCTGTGGTGCCCCGGTCCCGGCCTCGCCGAACTCGCTGCAACGGCTAACGATCCGCTCGTCTCGGCGGCGGCTCTGGTCCTTCCGCGACTGCGCGAGATCACCGGCGAGAGTGTGCAGCTGTACCGCAGGGAAGGTACGCAACGCATCTGCATCGCGGCGATGGAGCCACCCACCGGCCTCCGCGACACCGTCCTCGTCGGGGCACGCCTCCCGATGAGCGCCGGCTCCGGTGCCAAGGTCCTCCTCGCCTGGGCAGACCCGCAGACCCAGCGCACAGTTCTTCCCGACGCGGCGTTCGGCGAGCGCGTGCTGCTCGAGGTCCGCCGTCGCGGCTGGGCACAGAGCGCCGCCGAGCGTGAACCCGGCGTCGCCAGTGTCGCCGCACCCGTGCGGGACTCCGCGGGCGCTGTCATCGCGGCGATTTCGGTGTCCGGCCCCATCGACAGGATGGGCAGGCGCCCCGGCGCCCGGTGGGCGGCCGACCTCCTCGCCGCCGCGGAGGCGTTGCACAAGAGACTGTGACCTCTCACGACCGACACACACCGCGACAGGAGAAGCCGATGGGGAAGAACCAACGATCGCAGATCACGATGACGGATTCGGAGATCGCCGAATTCGTGGACCGGAGCCGGATCGCCACGCTGGCGACGGTGGCAGCGGACGGCAGGGCCCATCTGGTCGCCATGTGGTACGCCGTGATCGACGGCGAGATCTGGTTCGAGACGAAGGCCAAATCACAGAAGGCGGTCAACCTGCGCCGCGACGACCGGGTCACCGTCCTGATCGAGGACGGCCAGACCTACGACACGCTGCGCGGAGTGTCGATCGAGGGCCGGGCGGAGATCGTGGAAGATCCCGACGCGATGTTCGCCGTCGGCGTCAGCGTGTGGGAACGCTACACCGGGCCCTACACCGACGATCTGCGGCCCGCCATCGATCAGCTGCTGTACAAGCGGGTGGTCGTGCGGATCGTTCCCGAACGCATCAGAAGCTGGGACCATGCCAAGCTCGGCCTTCCCGCGATGCCCGTGGGCGGAACCACCGCGGCGTACCTGGAGACGGCCGACCGCCACTCCTGACACCGGGCAGGGCGGAAAAACAGGAGAATTCTCGGTGCCCTCGGCGTAGCTTCACAGAGTGAACCGACTACCCGAGGGAGTTCACCGTGACTGACGCCGATAACGAGGACACGAAAAAGAAATTCCGCGAAGCACTCGAGCGGAAAAATCATCAGGCCGGGCTGTCCGCCGATCACAAGGACGCGCATTCCAAGGTGCACGAGGCGCACGGACCTGCCGACCACAAACGCGAATTCCGGCGCAAGACCGGATAAACGACGCGCTCTCCGTATATATAG
>NZ_JBHUSF010000488.1:0-4437 GCF_042673295.1 Rhodococcus sp. NPDC057014 | reverse complement strand
TCGACGACTTCCTGGCCGCGGGACACTTCGCCGAGGGCGTCGGAGACGACCTTGCCGTGTTCGGAGGTGATGATCTCGGCGAGTTCACCCTTGCGTTCGTTGAGCAGTTCCCGGAACTTGAAGATGATCTGGGTGCGCTTGGCCAGCGAAGTGTCGCGCCAGGCGGGGAAGGCGGCGGCGGCCGAGTCGATGACGGCGCGGGCGTCTTCGACGCTGGCGAGGGCGACCTGTCCGGTGACGGCGCCGGTGGCCGGATTGGTGACGGGGGCGGTGTTGCCGCTCGTGCCGGCGAAGCTCTTGCCGTCGGACCAGTGCGCGATCTCGCGAATGATGTTGGTGCTCATGTGTTGTCCTTTCACCGCGTGCGCGCGATGTAATCCTTCATGGTCTTCAGTTGGTAGCGGGAGACGTCGTGGGCGTTCTCGTCCTCGGCGAAGACGCTCGACACCATCACCGTGTCGGGTTTGTCGTAGAAGCCGAGTTCGGACAGCCCGCCGAAGAATTCGTCCCAGTCGAGGTCGCCGTCACCGATCTTGAGGTGCTGGTGCACCCGCACCGCGTTGCCGGGCGGATTGGTGATGTACCGCAGTCCGTGCGAGCGGTGGTGATCCATCGTGTCCGCGACGTGGACGAGCCGGAGCATGTCGCCCGCCGTGCGCATGATCTCGAGCATTCCTGCGCCCATGTGATAGCTGTGGCACGCGACGTACACGAGGCCGAAGTTCTTGGAATTGATGCCACGGATCATCCGGATGGCGTCCAGGCCGTTCTCCACGAAATCGTCCGGGTGCGGGTCGATGCGAACGTCGATGCCTTCCCGCTCGATGATGGGGACGAGTTCCTCCATCGACCGGTAGAAGGCGCGCTCCGACTCCTCGGCCTTCTCCGGCCGGCCGCTGAACTCGGTGTTCATCACGTTCACACCGAGGTCGACGGTGATCTGGATGGCGCGCTTCCAGTACCGTACCGCCGCCTCGCGGGCGTCCTCGTCGGGACCGGACCACCGCAGGACCGGCAACACCGAGGCGATGCCGACGCCGGCGTCGCTGCAGGCCTTGCGGAACTGACGGACCAGTTCGTCGTCGGCCTTCGGGTGGTTGAAGAACGGGATCATGTCGCGGTGCGGCGTGAGCTGCAGGTGTTCGAAGCCGAGTTCCGCGACGACGGCCGGCAATTCGAGCAGCGAGTGGTCGTGGTGGAACGGTGTGGGGTCGAGTGCGATCTTCATGGTGTTCAGGCTCCCGGTCCGATGGGTCGCTCCGCAGGCCCCGCTCCCGGAATGGAGGAACGGTCGACCATGTCGACGGTGACGCGCTCGCCGGTCTCGAGTGACTGCACACCCGCTGCGCACACGGCGGCTGCGGCGTATCCGTCCCACGCGCCGGGGCCGTCGACGTAGTTGCCGGTCTCCGCACCCGTGCGGGCTGCGTTCACCCAGCGCTGGATCTCGACGTCGTACGCCTGGCCGAAGCGTTCCTTGAACGACGGGGTGATCTCGCCGCCCCACGCGCCTGCTCCGGAGCGGCCGTTGCCCGCGCCGGTGCCGTACTTGCGGACGAGTCCGACGTCGAGTCCGATGAACGCCGAACCCTTCTCCGCGACGATCTCGGTGCGCACCTCGTAGGCGACGCCGGTGGTCACGAAGACCTCGACGTCGATGTGGCGTCCGGATTCGGTGGTGAAGAACGCGATCTGAGGATCCTGCAGTCCCTCGGGTGCACCGGGGTTCGCGGCGGGGCGGAGGATCTGCACGGACGTGATCTCCTCGTCGAACAGGAATCGGGTGACGTCCACCTCGTGGACCAGCGAGTCCTTGACGATCATCGAGCTGTCGAAGCCCGGCGGCACCACCGGGTTGCGGTGCACGCAGTGGGCGAGGAGCACCTGTCCGAAGACGTCGTCGTCGATGAGCGTCTTCAACTGCTCGTACTCGTGGTCGAAACGTCGCATGAAACCGACCTGGATCAGTTTCTTGCCCAGCTCGGCTTCGCGCTTCACGATTTCGAGGGACGTGGCGACGTCGGTGGTCAGCGGCTTCTCACACATCACCGGCTTGCCGTGCTCGAGGCAGGCGAGGAGCTGCTTCTCGTGGGTCGGGCCGGGGGTGGCCAGGACGACGGCGTCGACATCGGGGTCGGCGATCGCGTCGAGCGGGTCGCTGATCACCCGGCATCCGGGGATCCCGGCCGCGATCTGCTCGGCCTTTTCGACGAAGTAGTCGTTGACGACGGCGACGGTGGCGCCCTTGATGCGATCGGTGATGCGTGCGACGTGGTCGGCGCCCATCATTCCGACACCCAGGACGGCGATGCGCAGGTCGTTGCTTCCGGACATGGCTGACTAGCTCCTGACGTGAGCGGTTAGACGAACTTGACGGACGGGATCCCGCAGGACCCCAGGTACTTGCGGGTGCGCTGGGCGATCGGCAGCGGCACGTCCACGGCGCAGGGGTAGAGATCCTGCTCGACGATCGCGAACACGTCGATGTCGAGCTTCTCGATCGCGGCGAGCAGCGGCGGCAGGTCGGGGATGCCGAGGGGAGGTTCGATCATCGCGCCGAGCTTGACGGCCTCGCCGAACGGCAGATCCTCGGCCTCGACCTTGGCGCGGACCTCGGGATCGACCTGCTTGAGGTGCAGGTACCCGATCCGTTCCGGCGCGCGCTCGATGATCGCGAGGTTGTCGCCGCCGCAGTAGCTGATGTGGCCGGTGTCCAGGCACAGGTTCACGTAGTCGCTGTCGGTGCCGTCGAGGAAGCGGTACACGTTCTCCTCGGTGTCGACGTGGCTGTCGGCGTGCGGGTGGTACTGCGCCTTCACGCCGTACTGCTCGAACATCTTCTTGCCCAGCTCGTTCATGCCGCCGGTCTTCTTCTTCCACTGCTCCGCGGTGAGGTTGCGGTCCTCGAGCACCTCGCCGGTGCCCGGGTCGCGCCACATCTCCGGGATCACGACCACGTGCTTGCCGCCGACGGCGGCGGTCAGCTTCGCGACGTCCTCGATCTGGGTCCACACGGCATCCCAGGAGTCGTCCTGGTGCAGGTGCTCGAAGACGGTGCCTGCCGACAGCTTCAGATTGTGGGCGGCGAGTTCGTCGCGGAGTTGCTGCGGGTCGGTCGGCAGGTAGCCGTACGGCCCCAGCTCGATCCACTCGTAACCGGACGCGGACACCTCGTCGAGGAACCGGCCGTACGGGGTCTGCTGCGGGTCCTCGGGAAACCAGACGCCCCAGGAGTCGGGGGCGGATCCGACGCGGATGACGCTCATCGGGAAATCCTTTCGAAAGTTCTGCTGGGGTAAGGGTCAGTTGCCGGACGGGCGGAGGAACGGACGCTGGATCTTCTTCCACTGCGCGTACGTCTCGTACGCGTTCTGCGTGGACTCGAGGGTGCTGGCCTGACTGACCGGGACGTCCCACCAGGATTCGCTGTCCGGGGCGGCGATCCGCGGGTCCGTCTCGACGTGGATGACCGTGGTCCTGTCGCTCGCCTTCGCCACCTTGACGGCGTCGGCGAACTCGGCGGCCGTGTTCGCGCGGATCACGTCGGCGCCGAGGCTCGCCGCGTTGGCCGCCAGATCGACGGGCAGGATGTCGCCGTCGAGCCGGCCGGAGTCGCCCCGGTAGCGGTAGTCGGTGCCGAACCGCTGGGAGCCGAGCGACTCCGACAGCGACCCGATGGAGGCGAAGCCGTGATTCTGCACGAGGATCACGATGACCTTCACGTTCTCCTGCACGGCGGTGACGAGTTCGGTGGCCATCATCAGGTAGGAGCCGTCGCCGACCATGATGAACACGTCGCGGTCGGGGCAGGCCATCTTGGCGCCGATACCACCGGCGACCTCGTAGCCCATGCAGGAGAAGCCGTACTCGACGTGGTAACCCTTCGAGTCCCGGGTGCGCCACAGCTTGTGCAGATCGCCGGGCATCGAACCGGCGGCGCACACCACCACGTCGCGCGGATCCGACAGCGTGTTGGCGAGGCCGATGACCTGGTTCTGGTTCAGACCGAGAGAGTCGTCGTCGATCTTGTAGACCGCGTCGACGGTGGACTCCCAGTGCGCCGCGAGTTCTGCCGTGCGCGAACGGTACTCGTCGGAAACCCGGTAGCCGTCCAGTGCCTCGGCGAGGGCCTCGAGTGTCTCGCGGGCATCCGCGACGACGCTGACGCCGCCCTGCTTCACCGAGTCGATCGACGCCACGTTGATGTTGACGAACCGCACGTCGGGGTTGTTGAACGCGGTGCGCGACGCCGTGGTGAAGTCGCTGTACCGGGTTCCGATGCCGATGATCACGTCGGCCTCGGTGGCGAGGGCGTTGGCCGCCGTCGTGCCGGTCGAGCCGATCGCCCCGACCGACTGCGGGTGGTCGTACGGCAGTGAGCCCTTGCCGGCCTGACTCTGGCCGACCGGAATGCCGGTCGACTCGACGAACGAGGCC
>NZ_JBHUSF010000487.1:0-4440 GCF_042673295.1 Rhodococcus sp. NPDC057014 | reverse complement strand
GCTCCCACCTGGTGAGCCGAGCCACCGCCGCGTCAGGGCCGTCTCCGGCCGATCAACCGATTCCGATGCCGCCGCCGAACATGACGCTCAGCCACTTCAGGAACGCCTCGAACGCGACGGAAAAGTCAACACCTGCAGAACCCATGAAATATTCAACTCCTCGTCTCTGTGTTGCCAACCACGGAATCGTCGATCCCGCTTACTCACATATCGCCCGCGAGCACCTCCGATGTTTCATAAAATCCGAAATAAGTTGAGCTTTTCGAACTGGACGAAAGACCACTTCAATTGGACGATCGCTCAAAATATGGAAATGGACGACTGCTCAGAATCGGAAAACTCTCCGTCAATTCGAGGAGTGGGATAAATTTCGGCTTTGACGGTGTCGTAACGAGGCCGTGGCGCCGAATGAAAATCCTTACCCGCCGCGCCGCAACGGAATGCGTTCCCGGGGCGATACAGAGGCCGGGGGTGGGACGGAGTGGGGTGGCCGCGCGTCGACAGTGACGGATCCCTGGAATCAAGAAAGTACGAGTGCTCGGTATGAACATGTTCTGGATGGTCGCGGCGTTGGTCGTGACGTTGCTGGTCGTTGCTCTGTCTCTCGCGGCGGCGGTCGCCGCGGACGCGCGGTCCCGGCGCTCGGGCCGTCAGCTGGCCGCCCGGCGGGCCGCGGGCGCCGGGTCCGGGCCGCGGGCGGGGGTGCTCATCGCGGACAAGGTGCCTGCGGGTCGGGATTGGCCCCGGGTCGCGACCCGGGCGTGGGCGATCTGCGGCGCGGCCTCGGGAATCGCGGTGGCGTTCGTCGGCGTGCTGATCCTCGTGGGGTGAGAACGGCCCTCCCGCCGCACGCAGGCCGTTTCCGGGTGGCTGGGCACTGAACGGGACACTGCGGCCTGGAAACCGGTGGCGAAGATGTTGATCCGCGTCGGGCGACCCGCCACGGCCGCTTACGCTCAGCGCATGGGGAAGAAGCTTCCCGCCGATCAACGTCGCAGGCAACTGATCGAGGCGGCGTTGACGATCGCGGCAGAGCAGGGGATCGCCGCGCTGACGGTGCGCCCCCTCGCCGCCGCGGCCGGGGTTTCGATGGGGGTGGTGCACTATCACTTCACCGACAAGGACACCCTCCTCACCCACCTCGGGCAAACCCAGATTCTGCAGGTTAATGAGGGAATGCGGGCGGCGTTCGGGCAGTACACCGAACCCGGTGGGCTGTCGGGGACCGCGGCCCTCGAGGATTTACTGCGCGCCGGAATCCGCGGGCTGTGGCCGATCATCGAAGCCACCCCCCACCGCCAGTTGTTGACCTTCGAGATCACCGCGCACGCGTTACGGCAGCGCAGCGCCGGCAACGTTGCGGCCGGGGCGATCGCCCAGCAGCAGTACGACATCATGGACACCGAGACCGTCGCGTTTCTCACCCTCTGCGCCAGCCGCGCCGGTGTCGAGTGGGTGACCCCGGTCGATCAGGTCGCCCGGTTCGCGCTCGCGGGCATGAACGGGCTGGTGTTGCGCTGGCTCGTCGACCGAGACAGCGATGCCGCCCTCACCGCCCTCGATGACCTGGTACAGATTCTCGCCACCAAGGCTCGCGAGCCCTCACCCACGGTGTAGTCGGCGCCGCGCCATATCCGCAACACCTCCTCAGGGAACGAGGTGAGCACGGAACGACGGGGCGGGCTTCACCACCGGATCCCCGCCACGGCCACGGCGATCGCGGTGGTGAGACCGAAACCGGTGACGCACGCCCACACGAGACTGCTCTAGGCGGACCCGACCAACACACCCATCGGTACCGCCACCCCGGCCACCGCGGAAGACGCCGGCACCAGGACGGCAGATCTCCTGACCGCAGCCGACACCACAGCAAACCGATGGCACTCATTGTGCTGCGCCAGCACCCCGGACCTGGACCGGCTCGACCGAGAGATCATCGACGAAGACCAGGCGCCCGTCGTCGAGCACTACAGCCCATCGGCGCACCGGGCACAAGATCGATCCCGGCCTCGTGGGCGGGGCCCGTAGGCACACGCGTGGAAGATCAGGGCTGTGGGACCTCGACGTGATCGGGGAGCTTGTCGCGCATCTGGTCCAGTTGCTGCTCGATACGGTCGACGGCGCTGTCGTTGTTGAGGACGGTGACCATCCCGGCGGCGAAGGCGATCGAGATGACGATCGCCAGCGCGCTCAGCACCAGGCCGGCGATCGCGACACCCTTGCCGGTGATCCCCACCCGGCGGGCCGCCCGCAGCCCGAAAACCCCGAGGACCAGCCCGACGATCCCCAGGACCAGCCCGACCGGGGAGAGGATCACGATCAGCACACACACGAAGGCCGCCACCCCGAACGCGAGCGCGAACGCGGCGGCCGCACTGGTCCGCGCGGGCTTGGTCACCACCCGCTGCTCCTCGACCGCGACGGGACGGTTGTGGACTCCGGGTTCCACTCGGCGCGGATCGTCCTCACGTTCCGGTCCGGTTAATGGTCTGCTCATCGCTTGCCTCCGTGTCGGAATCAGCCTCTGCCCGGTCATCTCTCGTTCGGACCGGGCAGGGCGCGTCCCGCTTGTCGAGCGGTGTCCCGTGGAGGAAGCTTGCCCAGATCGGACCGTTCCCAACCCGGAAGAGGCCCGCGCCGTCGAATGTCCTCCCGTACGGGGGACATACCGGCAGGACATTTGGCCGACCTCCTCGAAATCCGCCTCGAGGAGGTCGGCGGCCGACCGCGGTGAGTCACGCGGACCTGGGGCACGGACGCGGCCGGAGACCGCTGTCCGCAGGTGGTCCTGCGCGTGACCGGCGGGGTCAGCCGAACGCGCAGCGGCAGCGGTCGATCATGTACCGGGCCCGATTCGGGAAATCGGTGTCCCTCCGGCCAGGCGAGGACCTCACCGAGCACGTCGAGGGTGGTCAGCCACCATCCCATCTCCTCGACACCGTCTCGCCGGTTCTCGCACATCTGGGTGAAGACCAGCACCGACTTCCGCTTGGTCAGAGATCCAATACCCTGATCGATCACAGGACAAATCAGAAAATCCGTATACCGAAGAATAATAAATCTGTGTCTGCGAACAAACATCTGACGTGTGCGGCAACCACGCAGCTGATTCTTCATGCGAGGAGACACTGTAAATGGTCACGCCCGCAGCGAGTGGCCGCGTAACGTTGCTCGGCCGGGTTTACGCGCACACCACCTTTGTCAACGCCGCGCACTCAGTGCGTAGTTGGTCATACGTTCGGGGACCACACGACCGAGTGTCGAATGGTGTCGAACGACAAATGATGACCTTGGCCCCTGTTTCGGCCGGTGCGGTCCGGATGATGCTGGACACGTCGGAATGTGCTCCGACCAGGACAGGACAGCATGGACTTGCGGCTGGAACAGGCGGATGGGCACCTGACCACCGGGGAGTGCCTGGGTCTTCTGCGGTCGGTCGCCACTGGCCGATTGGTCTACACCGACGATGCGCTCCCTGCAGTGCGACCGGTCACCTTCGCTGTCCCGGACGGGGAGATTGTCATCCCAACCGATGACAATCCTTGGTTCGACCGTTTCGATGGCACGGTTCTGGCTCTGGAGGCGGGGTCTATCGCGTCGTCGACCCGTGCAGGTTGGACGGTTCTGGCCATTGGCCGATCCCGGCTGCTTCACGGCACCGGCAACCTCGACGGGTTTGACGATCCCGCCCGAGCGCCGTGGAGTGATGACCCCGGTGCCCGTTACCTCGTGATCGACATCGGACGTCTCAGCGGCTATCGAATTACCCTGCTCCGTCCGGCAGGCGATCACCGCTGAAGCTCGACCGGATGGTCAACCCTCCTGAGTCGAATCAACGACTCCGCCCTTTCCGCACGCCGAAGAAGATGCTCAGGACCAGTGAGACAACCAAAGCCAACCGCTCAGGGTGTCGATCCCGGACCGTCCGTCCGGTGTCGGTCGTCGTATCTGCGGCGCGCCGTTCGAGCGCTTCTCGTGGGCGACAATTGCCTCCTGCCAATCCCGGGCGCTCACTTCATCGTCGTGGTCCAAGACTGGCGGTGGCACCCGAGCCGGGCACCGATCTGTGCCCACGGCACTGCCCTGGCCACAGCGTCCGTTAACGCTCGGCCGATAGGGTCGTCGGCCTGCTCTTCCGAAGGCGGCGACGTCAAGGTCGGCGGGGGTCGTCGCTGAGTTGCCCGCGCCGGTCCTCCGGTTTGTCGCGGTGCGGTTGTCTCCACCAGATGACTGTGGTCGTAGACGGTGGGATCCGCTGCCGCACGCACCCCATCCGACACGCACGCCATCCAGGAACGGGAGTGCAGTGCCCGGCGACCGCACATACGAACCGGTAGGTTCTCCGCGGTGGCCACCATCCTCGACGACACCAGGACGACCCGGGCGCAGCGGACGGCGGGCCTGGTCGGTCATCACTACCGGGTCACCGACTTCTACGAG